>JAYQBI010000064.1:0-7256 GCA_038137235.1 Opitutales bacterium
CATATAAAGAGAATATTCGATGTATCTAATTGAACATACTCCTGGTTGGGATGTTTTCTGCCACCTTGAGGGGGGATATTGCATACCGTGCCTTCAAGAATTTTCAAAAGAGCCTGCTGTACTCCTTCTCCAGAAACATCACGAGTGATCGATACATTGTCAGTCTTTCTACCAATCTTATCGATTTCATCCACATAAACAATACCGCATTGAGCACGTTCCACATCATGGTCTGCAGCCTGCAATAGCCGAAGAACAATATTTTCAACATCATCACCAACATATCCAGCTTCAGTGAGAGTTGTGGCATCAGCAATGGCGAAAGGAACATCAAGGAGTTTAGCTAATGTTCGAGCTAAAAAAGTTTTACCACTCCCAGTTGGACCGATTAGCAGTACATTGCTCTTTTCGATCTCAATATCTTCGAGTTCAGCAGGCAGAAAAGGAGAGTCCTGATCGTTTTCAGTAGCACCCAGCTCAGAAGACAATCTTTTGTAATGGTTATGAACCGCTACAGAAAGGACTTTTTTGGCATGCTCCTGTCCAATGACATGCTCGTCCAGATGTTCTTTGATTGCCTTAGGTTTTATCAAGTTAAAGACTGGTTTTTGTCCAGAGTTTTTCTTGATAGGGTCTTTATCACCGAGCTCGCGGTCAATTATCGTTTTGCATACACGAACACAGGAATCGCAGATGAAAACATTTGCAGGACCGGCGATCATTTTTCGAACTTCACCCTGAGGTTTCCCGCAGAATGAACAAAAATTGATCTTGGTCGGTTTAGCCATCTAGTAATGGATCTTTACTCTTTTGGTTTTTTGGAAATAACTTCGTCCACTAAGCCATAGTTTTTTGCTTCATCAGCTGACATATAATAGTCCCTGTCTGAATCTTTCTCAATTTGTTCCGCTGATTTCCCGCTATGATTAGCTAGTACTTCGTTAATGGTACTTCTCCACCTGAGAATTTCTTTGGCTGCAATGGAAATATCCGATGTTTGCCCACCAGCGCCACCACTTGGTTGATGGATCATTACGCGACTGTTGGGTAATGCGTAGCGTTTTCCAGGTGTTCCAGCAGCAAGCAAAACGGTAGACATGCTGGCTGCCATGCCGATGCAATAAGTCACGACATCGCATTGCATGAAATTTAAAGTATCATAAATAGCCATGCCGTCGGAAACGCTCCCGCCCGGGGAGTTGATATATAGATGAACATCCTTTTTAGGATCCTCCATCTGAAGGAAAAGTAACTGAGCTATAATGGAATTTGCTACATAATCGTCAATCGGGTTTCCTATAAACAATATACGGTCCCTATTTAAGCGACTGTAAATATCCCAGGCACGTTCTTGACGACCTTCGCGTTCATAAACATACGGTAGTGGTAAATATGCACCCATGGTATTAGTGTGTATGCTCGCCTTCGATGTCGCAAATCCGTTCTTTGGACAACTCGGCAATTTTGATCAATGTTTTATCATAAACTATGTCCTCGCGCAAACGGTTCAGTCGAGCACGATTCTGAGATAGCTCTTTGATGAATTTGGTTGGATCTTCTCTTCGCATCATTGCTTCCCTGGTTGCTGCCTGTGCAAGATCCTCTTTTTCAACGGTAATTTTTTCCTCTTCGGCAATTTTGGAAAGTACCAAAGTTAATTTGACTCTGGCTTGACCTTGAGTTTGAGATTCCTTCCACCATTCATCCCTATTCTTTTCAATCTCTTCAGTCTGCATGCCCTGTCTGGTTGCTTGCTGAAGACGGTTTTGAAAAATTGCTTTAGATTCTTCTTCAACTGCCTGTTGCGGAAGAGGAAAGTCCTCCATATCAAGAATATTCTGAGTAATTTGTTTTCGTTTTAAATTTTCGTTTTCCTGGTTTTTACGAATTTTTATCTGTTCGGTTACCTTTTCTTTTAATTGCTCAACACTTTCAATTTTGAGCGATTTTAAAAAATCTTCACTCTCTAGCTCAGGGGCTTTTTTTTCACGAACTTCATGGACTTCAAGTTGGTATGAAATATTATTCCCTGCTAACACTTCGATTTCAAAATCTTTGGGAAAAGTAGCTGTTACATCCTTTTTATCTCCAGCAGACATGCCAATTACACCTTCTGCAATCGCATCCACACCCATGCCGGTTTGGTTTCCTGCTTCCTCCCAGGTGTTGGCTTGCTTTCCGAACATTGGTTTTTCGGGTAGAATTTCGGACACTGATTTCCCGTCAAGGGTGCCTTCATAGGAGCATTTAACATAATCTCCTTTCTCCGATGCACGTTCAACAATATCGAAACTTGCTCGCTGTTCACGAATGGCATCTAGTTCTGCAGTCACTTCTTCCTCTTGTGCTTCGGTTGGCTCCACAGTAAGTTCAAAATCTTTATATTTAGGGAGTTCGAATTCTGGTTCAATATCGATAGTAACTTCAACCGAAGCAGATTGAGTTGGTTCGAGTTCGCCCGCGTCCACCTTCAAAACTGAATATACCTTTAAGTCTTTCTGCTCGAGCACTGCCTCGTAAGCAGCTGTGGATACCTTGCGATTCAATTCTTCACGTAATTCCTTGGCATATTTTTGCCGGATAACATTTGCCGGGGCTTTACCTTTCCGAAAGCCAGGAATACTGACTAACTTGCCTAGTTCCTGACATACTTTGGTCTCATGCTTACTAACTTCCTCAGATTCGAAGCTTACGGTTGCAATTTTGCGGGCAACACCCGCATCCTTAATGGCTACATTCACGGTGGTTATTGATTACAGTTAGAATTTGAATGATTGAATGGGCTGACATTAAAAGTAAGTCAGTACAAAAATTAGCCTTTCAGCCTACTTAAAATTGAGCTTGGGTCAACGAGATAGAAAAGTTTTAGTGGGCTGAATGCCAACTCGAAAAACGCGTTGATTTTACTCCGGGCATAGAATTGAAATAATTTTTCGTAGCATGAAGATTTTCTGGAGAAAAATTTCGTATTTGAACGATTAGTTCTCCGGTTGATGAATTTTTGCCAATAACTTTGAATTTTTCTATATCTAGTCCTTGTTCAAAAGAACTTGAAGTGGTATCTTTCATAAGTTTTATGTAAAGTTCCGAAGCACGAAAGAAATGGGTTTTTGTGCTATTTAAGACATCCACTTCAGCAAGTAAGAAGAGTCTTTCTGACCGGAATGATCCTGCTGTTTCAATCACCCAAGCATTGATAAGCGTATCCGTTTTTTGAACAAGACCGGTACGGTTTGCTTCGTAGAAAATAACAACACCATTTGGAATGGCCTCAGTAATGGTTGCAGGTAATGGAGGAAAAGATTCCTCGCTCCCTGCACATTTCAAGGACTTGTAACTGCCCAACCTAGTTTCAGCCTGCTCTTCCTTGATATCAATCGCATGCCTGACGAGCATGGATGATGCACTTACCCCAATGATAAGGCCAATCGCAATCGTTATTCGCCGTTCTTTTTTGCCTAATATCATAAGTTAAATCAGGCTTGGCGAGGCAAGCAGGTTGGGTAATGGTGAAAGAATGATTACTGCTGAAGTTGGCATAAGGGTAAGGTACCAAGAAACGGATCAAATGGGTGTAGTTTACCATGCCAATTACTTTACTTGGTTTGAATCGGCAAGAATTGAGTTACTTGACCAGATGAAATGTCCTTACCTTAAACTGGAAAAAATGGGCTTTCTGTTACCAGTTATTAAATGTGAGGCAAAATTTCTAAAGCCAGCTAAATTCGATGACCGGCTGATTGTGCGTGTAAGTATTAATAAAGTACCTGCCGCTCGGATTACAATTGCCTACGAAGTATTCCACAATGAGGTTCTTTTATGCACCGGACAAACAATCCATGCATTTGTAGATCGATCAGGCAGGTTGGTACGCCCGCCCAGTGATTTTCTAGATTGTGCCAAAAAATATTTTAAAAAGTGAATTCAAGTAGCGAATTCATCAAGCTCTTCAATGATT
Source organism: Opitutales bacterium (assembly GCA_038137235.1). Taxonomy (GTDB): domain Bacteria; phylum Verrucomicrobiota; class Verrucomicrobiia; order Opitutales; family Seribacteraceae; genus Chordibacter. The sequence goes on from JAYQBI010000064.1 coordinate 3,959, forward strand.
TTTTCCACCACTTGCTCAGGCGAAATTTTGTCAGTTAGAATGATTACGTCCGCTTCTTTGTAACGTGATTCTCTGCTTGTCAGTAATTTTTTAAGTGCTTCAATAGGTTTAGCGACTTTAAGAAGTGGTCGAGATTTGTCGTCTTTAGTACGATTTAGAAGGGTTTCAGGTTCTGCCCAAAGGCAGATAACTAACCCCTTTTCTTTGAGTGATTCCATTGCTCCAGCTGGGATACACAACCCACCACCGCATGATATGATACAATTTTTTTCTGGATGACCATCTTTTATAAATTTCTTTTCAAGTGAGCGAAAATGCTCTTCCCCTTTGCGGTTAAAGAGTTGGGAAATGCTATTTCCTGTAATCTTCTCAATGGTCTGGTCTGAATCGATGAAGTCCATTTTTAAACAAGATGCCAAAATTTTGCCAATAGTACTCTTGCCGGTACCCATGAGACCAACGAGGTAAATATTTTTTTCCCGAGACTTATATCGAAGTTTGTATTTCATGATAGAAGAGTTTGAGTAATAGTTAAGTTCTTGCGAAGCAAAGTAACGGGAGTGATAATGGAAATATGAATCACGATACTTCAGTTGTCTCTGTTAAAGGAGTTATGCCCACATCCAATGGTTGTGCAATCTTTCTTGGCAACGATGAAAAAACTTTTGTTATCTATGTTGATCCAGCAATTGGAAACGCAATAAACATGACCATTAATAAGGTCAAAAAAGAGCGCCCGCTGACTCACGACCTGATTGGTTTAATTCTCAAAGGTTTAGAGACCAAGATTGAGCGGGTTCTAATTAATGATGTGGACGAGGGTACTTTCTTTGCCCGCATTATTTTGCAAATGGAAAATGAACTTGGAAAAAAAATTATTGAACTTGATGCCAGGCCTAGCGACTCGATCGTTCTTGCCTTACAGATGGATCAGCCGATTCATGTTTCTCGCAAGGTTCTGGAAAATGTCGAGGATATGACCGAAATTCTTGAGCGAATACTCCGCAAAAAGGAATAAATTATATAATGCTCCTTACTTCTTCGCCGGTTGCTTCCCCCGGTCCAATTAGCCGTTTATTTCCTTCCAAAGGTTTTCCCACAGCTCTCGCTCCCATGCAGGATGTGACAGGTCTCCCATTTATGACACTGGTGGCCAATTATGGGGCACCGGATTTATTTTTCACGGAGTATTTCCGGGTTCATGAAAATGCACGAATCGACCCTACTATTCTCAGGTCCATTACTGAGAATTCCTCAGGCAAACCTGTATTTGCTCAGCTAATCGGTGAAGATATTGAGCACATTCACCGCTTTGCCAATGATTTGCAAAAATATCCAATTGCTGGAATCGATTTAAATCTGGGTTGTCCCGCCCCTCGCGTCTACCGCAAGAATGTAGGGGGCGGGTTGTTGCGTAACCCTAGCCGAATTGATGAAATATTAAATGTCCTTCGTTCAAGCTGTGAATGCCCACTCACTGTAAAAACCAGAATCGGCTTTGAAGACGGGGAAAAATTCGCTGAAATCTTGAATATTTTTGCATGCAATAAAATCGATTTGCTAAGTCTTCATGCTAGAACTGTAAAGGGTGGCTACCGCTCAATACCAGATTATGAATTTGTAAAACAAGCGGCTAAAAGATTAAACTGCCCGGTACTTCTAAATGGTGAGGTAAATAGTCCAGTTTCTGCGATTAAGTTGGTAAAGGAAACGGGTGCTGCAGGAGTTATGATAGGTAGAGGTGCGATACGGAATCCCTGGATCTTTTCGCAAATCAGGCAAATTTTGAATGGCGAGGACATGTATCTTCCTACGCTAGGCGATTTATTTGACTACATACAATCGTTGTGCAAAGTCCTTCATCGCCCTGAGATGAGCGAGGAAAAGCTGATCGCACGCTTAAAAAAGTTTCTTAACTTTATCGGAGAAACAGTCGATCAAACAGGCGATTTCCTTCATCAAGTAAGGCGCGTTAAAAAGAAAGCTCAATTGGACGAGGTATGCACTTACCATCTCCAAGGCAATGGTAGAAAAGACCGAGTTATCCTCATGGACTCCCGGCTAAAAATTTTCCCAGACTGCTGCTCGGCAGAAGCTGGATGCCATTGATATTTTAATGTTTTATTCTCAACGTCTAAGTATTATTGCATGGTTGAGGGATTGGGGGCTTCCATTGTCTGCCAGTTTTCTTGGCTATGCGATGCTCTGGGGTGCTCATCCACCCAGGCAAGCTCCAGAGTTAGCCTTTCTTTTTCTTCTCCCTATTCTCATATGGTTTCATTTCCGTCCTGGTTTTCACAAAGTTTTATTCTGTCTTTTGTTTTCTGGCTGGGTTTATCAAATAGCCATGGTTGGCTGGATGAGGCATGTCTCCTTTGGGGGGATGTGTGTAGCAACTTTCTTACTTTCCTGCTACAATTCGGTCTGGTTTCTTTTTGCTTACTGCTGGTTTCCCCGTTTTGTGTCTGGAACATTTGCCCAGCGTTTTCTAGTAATCGTTGGGCTATCTGCATTGTGGGTAACCATTGAATGGATGCGGACTCTTTTTACATTGGGTTTTCCATGGTGTCCGCTTTCAATAACTCAATGGCAACGACCAGTTCTTTTACAAACAACCTATTTTGCTGGGGGGTGGACTGTTTCTTTTTTTCTCGTTTTTTTTAATCTTTGTGTCGGTGCTTACCTCTACCACCTTCTGGTTCGCAGACATGCGGCAACAGGATTTTTTAGCCGTTCCATATGTCCGGAATTGTACCTGGGTTTACTGCTTTTGTTTTTTATGGTGTACCCATATTTTACGAAAATCCATTCTCGGCCAGGGAATAATGAGAGATTCATAAAGGTTGGAATCTGTCAACCTTACCTGCTTGATAAATGGGTTGAGGGAAGGGCAGTTGAACACAAAGAAAAATTGCGTAAACAGACAGAATTCCTGTCCCTTCTCGAGCCAGATATCATCATATGGCCGGAGGCTTCCACTCCCTATCCAATCAACCTTGATCGTGTATGGGTAGAAGAACTGGCTGCACAAACAGGTATACCTATCCTTGCGGGTTCGGTCATCAGGGAAGAGGGAAATTCTTACAATGCCATGGTTTATATTGATCCGGTTAAAGGCATAAATCCAGAGTGGTATGCCAAACAAATATTGGTTCCTTTTGGTGAATATGTACCTTGGCCCTTTCGTTGGATTCCTGGATTAGAGAAAATGGTAGGACCAGTGGGTGATTTTTCCGCTGGAGATCGTGCCTATCTCTTTGACTTGCCTTTCGGCGATGGAAACTTCACTTCTTTTATC
>JAYQBI010000065.1:0-3663 GCA_038137235.1 Opitutales bacterium
CCCTTCCCCCGGTTAAAATTGTTGCGAACAGCCTTGAACTCATTTGCAAGGGCTGGTGATACCAAAGCAGTGCTCCTGAAACTATATTTTTGTTTTGCCCGGGATGAAGGTTTGCCTGTCAGGCAGTCTTGGCTAAATACGCTGCCTGAAATTCTCGCTGCAGAGGCAAATAAAATCCTTGGCGAACCAATAAACCGTTCAGTATCGAAGGAACATTTTTTGGATGAACTCATATGTAGTATTAAATTGTGGATGAATTCAGAAACTGAACTCATGCTGGAATAATAAAAATTTCTCAGTGCTCAACCCTTGCCAACCCATCTACCTCTTAGATAATAATATAATAATTCACTGATGGCACTGAGTAAGAAAAATATTGAAATAAAAACTCGCGGTAAAGGAACCTATGAGATCACCGACCAGTTGAACAAAGGTCTAATGGAATCAGGCCTCTCCCATGGGATGGTCAGTGTATTTGTTCAGCATACAAGTTGTAGCCTGGTAATTATGGAAAATGCAGATCCGTCCGCCCGGGTTGACCTGGAAAGATTCATGGAGGAATTGGTTCCGGAAGACTATGCCAATTTTATCCATACGCACGAAGGTCCTGATGATATGCCTTCTCATGTGAAAATGGCTCTTACCCGAACCAGTGAGCAAATTCCCTTTGCTGATGGCAGCTTGCAACTGGGAACTTGGCAGGGTTTGTTCCTTTGGGAACACCGCAGTGCTCCCCATCATCGTCGTTTAATCTGTACCTACATTGGCGAATGAAAACCGAATGCTCATTGTTCCGTTTAATTTGGTTGGTCGGATTATTCCAGGTCGGGTGTTCACCAACAGGAAGTGTTATTGAGGAAGCAAATGATCCGGCATTTGAACGTGGCCGTTCTTACTTGAAGGTGGGAAGGGAAGCTGATGCCCTTAATGAGTTTTTGTCAGTGACCAGGCGGGTGACTCAGGCTCCGAAATCTCATTTGGAAGCCGGTCGATTATTGCTTACGCTTTCTGGCCGAAAGGATCCAGTCGCAGCCATTTATCATTTTCGCAGGTTTTTACTGCTCGAACCTACTTCACGTGAATCCCCTATGGTGGAACAATTGATTGTTACCGCAGAGCGAGAGATTATTCGGAAATTACCCGGAGAGCCCTACAACAATTACCTTGAAAGTATCGATTTAAGAGAAGAAAACGAACAATTGCGCCGAGAGATTGCAGATTTGCAGGCTCGCCTAGGTTCGCCGGTTGCACCTTTAACTGCTCAAGCCAGTGGTGAAAAAATTGTGGTTGGCGAAACTGCCATTTCCGAACCAGTGGAAGATATTGCCTCACCGAAAGTGTCCCAAACCTATGTGGTTCAAAAAGGGGATAGTCTATATGCTATAAGTCAAAAGATCTATGGTAATGCATCGTATGTGAATGCAATCTTTTCTGCCAACCGCGATTCATTGAAAAGCAAGAACAGTCTGAAGGTTGGTCAAACCTTACGACTTCCTCCCTCGCGTTGAGAGGTAACTGTTAACCGCCTGCATGGCGTATTTTGATAACAATTCCACTACGCCTCCCTACGCAGAGGTCATAGATGCTATCAAAAATGCACATGAAAACGATTGGGCTAATCCATCATCTCCTCATCGTGCGGGGGCACAAGTTCGTGCATCCCTGGAGAATGCCCGCGAAGAATTTGCCCATTCATTTGGGGTTAGTCCTGCTCGCTTGATTTTTACTTCTGGGGCGACTGAAGCGAACAATTCTATCATTGGGTGGGTGGCAAAACAGCAATTTTGCAGTGGCAAAATTGCCATGGTGTCATCGATTGAGCATCCCAGTGTCATTGAGCCGGTTACTCATGTATTCTCAAACCGGGTAGTTGAGGTGCCGGTAAATAAAGATGGTTTGGTAGAAGTTGATCATGCGGCAGAGTTGATCAAGGCAAAACGCCCTGGATTTGTTTCAATTTTAGCAGCTCACAATGAAACCGGAGTTTTACAACCATGGATGGAAATTGCTCAACTGTGTAAGGATTTGGGAATATGGTTTCATTGTGATGCTACTCAATGGTGTGGGAAATTGAGCCTCGCAGGATTTGACCAGTGCTCCAGTTTTTCTTTTTCCGCCCATAAATTTGGAGGGCCGAAAGGGGTGGGTGGGTGTTTCTCAAAGGAGTCCATCCGATGGTTGCATGGGGGCAGTCAGGAAATGGAATCCCGAGGGGGTACCGAGAATTTTCCCTCGATTGAAGGGATGAGGATTGCATGGAAGCAAACTGAAGGAAAAATTTCTTCCCAGAGGTCGATGGAGGAGGGTCGGAACAAATTTGAGAAAAATATCAAAGACCTACTGCCGGAAGCACGCATTATTGGAGAAAATGCTCCGAGGTTGTGGAATACTTCCTTTCTGCTGCTTCCCCAGTTTGAGAACCTCAGTTGGCTAAGCAAGCTCGATAGGATGGGCCACTCATTATCCACAGGTTCGGCGTGCTCAACTGGGCGCGTTGAATCATCCGGATTAGCTAAGGCAATTGGATTAAGTCCGACTCAGGCACGGAGACTTGTCCGTGTAAGTTCATGGTTTGATACCAAGAAATCAGACTGGGATGAATTAGTTGAATCACTGGTCAAAGCTTTTAATGAATTGAGAGAGGATCAAAAAAGATCCGGTTTGATTTCTCTTCCATAATTTTCATTCCATAGGGTGCGCTTGCTTGGTATAAACCTTGAAAATTTTCGAAACTTAGACTCCTTGAGCTTGGAGTTTGGGAGTGACCGCGTTTTCTTTCTTGGTGCAAATGGGCAGGGTAAGACAAATCTTTTGGAAGCCATCGGCATTTGTTCAAATCTGCGTTCTTTTCGTGGTTCATCACCTGAGTCGATGGTGATGGATGGCCAAACCCAGAGCCGTATATTTGCGAAGTTTTTAGATGACGATGGGCAGTTGGTCGAAGTAATGATAAACTTTGGGAGAAAAGGGGGTAAAGAAGTCGAGATTGATGGGGAGTCGGTAAAAAAACTTGGTGATCTTCTGGGAAAGTTTCCGATGGTTTGTTTGTCATCACGGGACTTCCGATTGGTTAGGGAAGGGCCATCTGATCGAAGAAAATGGATGGACTTAATTCTTTCCTCAACTAATTCAAATTATTTATCTGCACTTCAGAATTATTACCGATCAATGAGGGAACGAAACGCCTTACTGAAAAAACAGTCGGGAGATTCTGAAATTTTAGCCTTTGAATACACCCTGGCTGCCTCTGCACAATTTCTCCACCTGCAGAGATCCCAGCTTTTCCCTTTGTTAAATCAATCCTATGATCACGCGTATGCCGCTTTGTCTGGTCATCAGGAGTCGGCAAGTCTCTCTTATTCTCCTGATTGTTCGTTTTCAGATGTGGATGATTGGCTAAAGATGTACTCCGAGGAAAGACAACGCGACCGGTTAATTGGAACCACCCGTAAGGGCCCGCACCGGGATGATTTCAATCTTCTTTTAGACAAGCGGGACGCCCGTCACTTTGCATCTGAAGGACAGCAAAAAGGAGTCGTTCTTGCCTTGCGCATCGCGGAATTTTCATTTCTGCGAGAAAAAACTCGAACAATGCCAATTCTTTTAGCGGACGATGTCCTAGGTGAATTAGATTCATTCAGGCGTTCAAACTTTCGAAAACTT
>JAYQBI010000065.1:3673-7191 GCA_038137235.1 Opitutales bacterium
GGCACATCTTATCCATCGCTAAAAGAAGTGGAGACTTGGGAAACTTTCAGGGTGAAATCCGCGAGATTCTCACTGCAGGATCAAGGTGAAGTAAATGGATGATTTAAGCACCGTTCAATGGGCCGTGCTAATCGTCGGTTCGTTCATCATGGGTCTTAGTAAAGGGGGTATTCCTGGAGCAGGTAATCTGACCGTTGCTTTATTTGTGTTAGTTTTGGAAGACGCTATGGGGCCAACGGGGGTAGCTCTTTCGGTTGGTTTACTTTTACCAGTTCTCATTTCAGCGGATCTAGTTTCAACAATCGTTTATCGAAAGCATGCTCAATGGAACTATATCCGAGTGCTGTTACCTTACTTTTCTGTAGGAGTAATCGCAGGGTGGTGGGCATTTGATTTTTTTCAACATCCGGACAAAGCATCTTCGCTGATGAATTTGATTGGAATCATTCTTTTATCCATGACTGCGATTAGGATACTTGCAAACGAATCCACAATTGATTCATTTTTGAATCATTCCAAGGTGTCCGGGTTAGTAGCTCCTTTCTTGGGAGTTTTGGGTGGAATGGCTACCATGTTGGCAAATGCAGCAGGTCCAATCGCTCAATTTTATCTTCTGGCGATGAAATTACCCAAATACACTTTTATCGGTACCTCAGCATGGTTGTTTCTTATCGTCAATATCTCCAAAGTTCCTTTCATGTGCGAGCTGGGAATACTCAGCCGGGAGGTGTTTTTTTGTGCACTTTGGTTAACATTGCCAGCAATTATTGGGGCACTGATTGCTCCACGGTTAGTTAGTTTAATTCGCCAGGATTGGTTCGAGCGTTTGATTTGGTTCTTTATTATAGTTGCTGGTGTGCGCATGATTTTATGATTCTGCAATGAACAAGTCTTCCAGGAAATTATGGGCCAAGCATTTAGCGGGGCAATCAACCAACTCACCAAAGGGCTTAGACGCTAAGGCATTGCTTAAAAAGAAGCCATTTCGTGGAAGAATACTTGGCGTGGATCCAAGTCTGCGTGGGACGGGACTAGCAATTTTAGAATGTGAGGGAAGCCATTATCACTTACTTCATTCGGAAACCCTTAAACTTGGGAATAAGGTAACATCAATCGGATGTCTTGGGAAAATTCATGAACTTGTCGCTCACTTGATGGACTTATGGCAACCGCTGCATGTGTCCTGTGAGGAAACCATCTATGTGCAAAATTTCAAGACCGCTCAAATCATGGGGTCGGCGAGGGGGGCAGCCCTCTCAGCAGCGGCAATGCGGGATGTGCCGGTATTTGAATATGCTCCATTGCGGGTTAAGCAGGCAGTGGTGGGATTTGGGCGTGCCAGTAAGGAACAGATGTCCAATACACTTGCCCAGATGCTTGGCCTTCCCCAAGCCTTGCCTTTTGACCAAGCTGATGCACTGGGTCTAGCACTTTGCCACGCACTTACCTGGGTTCCGGAATAAGGTTGTAGCAGTAATTAAGTATCTGACTTTAGCTTCGAATTGGATTGAGCCAATTCTCACCAATTGTCATAAAGAAATAATTGTTAGGTTTTCCAAAACCGCTTGCTAACTTTTCCAACCGTGGTCATCCCCGGTTCATTCATTTCTCCGTTTCATGTCAAATATTCAGGAAAGTCCAGAGATTATTCACCGAATAGAACCTGAGAAAAGTGGTGAGTCCGGGGCAAGATTTGATGAACTTGTTCGTCTCCTCGAAAATGGATCTGATGAGGAATTAAAACTTCATTTGGAGGGTTTTCATCATTCTGACCTAGCGGATGCATTTGGCTTACTTGACCGGTCACTCCGAAAGAGACTAGTTGAATCTGTAAAAGATGAATTGGACCCAGATCTTCTCTTTGAGCTCGAAGATCATTTACGAAAAGAAGTTACCGATAGCCTCACACCTGAGGAGGTTGCCGAAGTCATCACCGAGATGGATTCGGATGAGGCAGTTCAGGTCCTCGAGGATATGGATGAGGATGACCGTGCCGAAGTTCTCAGTTCCGTGCCTCGTGAAGAACGTGAAGATATTGAGGTGGGACTTGCCTTTCCTGAGGATAGTGCGGGACGTCGGATGCAAACCGATGTGGTTTCTGTGGGAACAAACTGGACGGTTGGGCAAACGATTGACTATCTGCGTGAAGAGAGCGACCTGCCCGAGGAATTCCTTGATTTGTTTGTGGTGGATGAGGAGGCCCGTCCCGTTGGGATTATTTCGCTCTCCCGAATTCTTCGCTCTCCAAGATATACCTTGATGCGGGAAATTGCCGATGAGACTCAGGTGCTCATTCCTGCGGAAACTTTGCAGGAAGAAGTCGCCCTGCTTTTTGAAAAGTATGACCTCACCACCGCTGGAGTAGTCGATCAAGGGGGAAAACTGCTTGGTATGATCACGGTGGATGATGTGATGGAAGTTGCCCGGGAGGAATTTGAGGAGGATGTTTTGCTGCTTGGTGGGGTGGGGGAGGAAACCATGGACGACAGCGTGCTCCAATCCTCTGGCAAACGATTTGCCTGGTTATTGGTAAACTTGGTAACCGCCGCCCTTGCATCTGTGGTCATAAGTATGTTTGATGCCACCATTGAACAAATGGTTGCTCTTGCCGTGCTTATGCCAATTGTTGCCTCAATGGGAGGTAATGCGGGCACTCAGACGCTGACCATTACTGTGCGTGCACTGGCTACCAAAGAGTTAACTTCCTACAACACCATGAGGGCGATCCGTAAGGAATTGTTGGTCGGGGTATTGAATGGTCTGCTTTTTGCATGCCTTGCCGGACTGGCGACTATATTTATTTTTGGAGATTATGGAGAATCCTCCCTTCTCCTCGGTGGGATTATTGCCGGAGCCATGGTCATCAATATGATTGTTGCCGGGCTTTCTGGAATCATTCTTCCCATCCTGCTCGACCGTGCCGGGGTTGACCCAGCGGTTGCTTCCGGTGTCTTTGTAACCACCGTAACCGATGTAGTCGGATTCTTTGCTTTCTTGGGACTGGCTTCCCTAATTTTACTTTGAAAGAAGCTTAAATTTTAAAGACCTGGAAAATTAATTCTTTGGTCCAAAGCCTTCTGGCCAGTTCCACGAAGAACCGTTCCAAAAAAGCCCATAATCATTTTTTAGATCTTCGATGACTCCAGGATTGTAATACATGTAATCATTAGAAAAATCCTTTCTTGTTCTGGTGAAAGTATCCAGAAAAGTCCATGTCGAACGGTTTTCATCCCAACGCATTTGATTGGGATGTTTTTCCAGTAAAGAGATTGCGACCAAGGGGATTTTGATCATTCCTTCCTTGCTCTTATTAATGGCGAGGAGATTTAAGTCGATCACCTCGTCAATTTTGTCTGCATTAAAACGCAAAAGATAATCCAGGGAATAGAGCCCGATACCTAGCCCAGAACAAAGTAAAAAGGTGATCGAAATGATTAACCGTCGCAGGGTACGATCGCTGGAATCACGCATTTTACGAAGCTCTTCCATCGCCCGGTGAATTTTGGAGACATCTTCCC
>JAYQBI010000066.1:0-7139 GCA_038137235.1 Opitutales bacterium
GAATAATTTTATCTTCCCATGCTTTGGCGTTGCGAAAGTACGGTTCTTTTCTAATGATCAGAAATTTAAATTCGACTTAGGTCGATAAGTTGCGAGAGTAGCTCAGCTGGATAGAGCATCGGTCTTCTAAACCGAGGGTCGTGGGTTCGAATCCCACCTCTCGTGCCACTTCTGAATCATACTGAACTGTGGTGTATTGTTTCGTAAATCATTGATTTGTAATGTATTCTGCTAGTCCGAAATTTACACGGAATCTGATTTTTGGAAATCTTGCAATCTGTGTGGATCGGAAATGTTGTGAAGGTTTTTGAATAAAAAGTGGCTGCAAAGTGGCTGCAGGATTTGTCTGTCTAATTAACCAACGTTTACAAGTTTCTTTTGAATCCATGATAAGAGGGAATCAAAAATGGAAATATGGTGGATAAAAACAAAAACAATAATTTACAAAACGAAGCGTTCGATGCGTATTGCCGAATAAAACCTATTATGGAGGAATATTTTGATTCTTGGATAGTTATGGCAAACCGGGCGGGCTGTAAGACAAAAATAGTATTAGCTGATATCGAAAGAAGTGCAGAAGATATGAAGCTTCAACTTGCCAGAACAAAGGCTTGGAAATGTTCTCCGGCTATCAAAAGGAGAGGAGATAAATGCGAAGAGGAGTAATTATTTACTAATTTTGTCTTCAACAATGTTTCTAACTCTCTGATCAACGATATTATCTATTCCAATCTCCTTGTTAATGAACTCTTTTAAATGAGTATGCACTCCATCAAGAGAAACAATGTGTTCATCTTCGCCTGTCATAATGTCAATAGTCCACATTAGGTCATCGGGGATGATATCGGAAAAAATATTGTAGGCACCGTCTCCTGATAAAATTTTTTCGAAAATAAGTTCCCATTCTTCAAAATATGAAGCCTCTTCTGGATCGTAATTAGCAGGGTAGATAAATAAGTTGGAGCAAACTTCCAAAGTTTGTGGAAATATATTTCCGTCCCATAGTTTCATTTCACACTCACTTGCGTGAAAATTTCTGGTAATTAGTGCAGGTTTACCTTTGTAGCTGCATACCGTGATTGGTTCATGGTCCGGAGGCTCCCCCATCCAAATACCATCAGCAACAGATTCTTCAAAATCTCGTATAATTTTATCTGCATAATCTCCCCAGTTTTCAAAAATATGAATTTCTTTTGTAGCTGTGGTGTGAAGTTTCATTTTATCTCCAGGCTTGGGAAATTTAGTCTTGGGTTTGGCTGGCGCTGAGTTGAGTGGTGCTTGGTCCTGTCCTTACATAGAAGGCTTCGGTTTCTGAACCTTTTTCTTTGTAGAATATGGGTTTGCTGGCTTTACGGCACTTTACGACCATTACTCTTTTGTCTTCGCAATCTTCAAAGCGAATGTCCGTACAGGTCATAGCCAATGGGCCCATCCGGGCATTGACCAAACTTACAAGGTGGAGGCTCATCTTGTCCTCACTATCAAAATTGTCATGTTCCAACCCAACGGGCTGTGCTTCGTCATCGAGACCGACAACCAGAGAACCACCATGCGTATTGAGAAACGCAGCGATAGTTTTTAAACTGGCAAGTTCAACCCGATCATCCGGTTTTCCCGAATGCAAAGAGACACGCAGGGTGGATTTAAATTCTACTTCGCTTGATTCACCCTTTGCCCAAGTATTTCCATGGTCTGCCTGTTCGTTTTGATTACAAGGTTCAGGAATTTCAACATCTTCAGACTCTTCATCTGTACTAGGGGCCGCAGTCGTATCCGCCAATAGTTCGGCAAATTCAACTTCCTCTGCCGTCATTACTGGAGTTTCTTCCTGAGTTTTTAGATTGGTATAGGCGAAGTTTACAGCCGGGAAGGTTTCGTCCAAGCGGGCGATATGATCCTTCACGCGCTTCCTCCCTTCCAAAGAAAACTCGATTAGTTCAGCTGCATGCTTTTCCTCGCATTCTCCATTTGGAAATAGAATTTTCATTAAACCGGAGAAGGTCTTGTGAACACCATCTTTATCCCGTACGGAAATATCAGAGCTCAAGCTAAAGTGCTTGGTGTACAGCTGAGAATAATCGATGTTTCTCAGGTTTTTCATCGCCTCTGCGAGATAGTCGACAATGAACCCAAATCCATTAGTAAACAGTTCCGATCGAATGATACTTGTCTCCCAGCCTGGGCTGTACATGTGCAAGCGGTCGAGAAAAGCGGAGTCGATATATTTGTCCGGCAAGTCATCAAAGAAGTTCGAATGCTTGAGCATATACTCAACCGATTTACTTGTGTTACCTAGGAAAGACATGGACGCCTCTGCCCCAATCACCTCTACCCCGCGAGAAAAGGATTTATTGGCCATGTAGTTCTTCATGATGTCCACGAGGTTTTTGTCCACCCGCTTGTCCTTACCCGCAAATTCATCGAAGGCCACGCTGTCCCAAAATCCAACCAAGCCCGGTTTGCCGGTCGCATTATTGACAAACAATTTTGCCATGCTTATTTCCCCGCCAGAAACAATCATGCCATGGGGAGAAAACTCGGAAAAGATGTGAGACTTCCCCGTTCCCTTGGGGCCAAGTTCGATGTAATTGTAATTGCGCTCACAAAAAGGAATCAGCCTGGCCAACTGCAAAAACTTCTGTCTTCTGCTGAGCATTTTGGGATTAAACCCAATACTTTGAACCAATACATCAATCCATTCGTTTAAGCTAAATTCGTTTCGGGCGGTGCAATATTCTTCGAAATCGAAATTGGACACCTGTATGGGTTTCAACTTGTCGATCAACCAGGGCTCGTCATTGGTAGTATCGCTATGCTCATAGAGCACATCCACAATGCACCATACCCCGCCCACAAGTAGTTTTGGGTGTTTCTTTACATAATTGGAATCAGTCTCGATGTTCTTCAAGCCAAGGTTTGAGAACTTTGCTTCGTAGATGTCCGACTTGTCGTTTAACTCCACAGTAATCTTGTCGATTACCTTATGCCTTCCTCTCTCGCGAATGGTTGATTTTACCAACTCTGCTTCGTTGCGATGTACATAGTGCTTGGCCAGAATGTTCTTAACCGATTCGATACCTGCCTCAATATTATCTGCATCATCTGTCGAGCAATATTGCCCGAGTAGATATTCCAGGACATATGAAGGAACGATGGCGTTTCCTTTAACGATTTTCGAGAGGTCCTTGCGGACTACAAATCCGGTAAAGTGTTTTACTATTTTTTGATCAAGCATGATTAAATTTCCTTACAATTCAAAATCGGTTTCAAATGTTTTCTTAAAGCGATAAGTTTCTCGCTTGTATTCACGAAAATGGGCGGAGCCTGGAATCCTCTCCTCGAGTAGTAAGTAGATCTCCTCCCCGTTGCATGAATCTGCTTCCTTACTAAAGTTAAAAGTGATTTTTCTTTCTCTGCTTTGTGGCTCATCCGCATCCGAGTCGAAGGAAACATTATGAGACTCAGTAATAGACGCTCCCTTTTTCGATTGGAAAACCAATTTTAATTCCCGCTTCAAAACCTTTTCCCCCACCGGCTTGGCCTGGTAAAATCCAATCACAGCGGTTGCGGTGGAGATCAGGTTGGATCCACCACGCAATACATCCACATCAACCACCTCAATATCACTGGTTCTTGATTTACTTACTGATAAAACGGGTAGTACGATCTCCTGAAGTGAGGCACCTCCATGAACAAAGCGTGAGCCAGCTCCCTTTACTCGGAATCGATTAATCGACTTGGCAAAAGCAAATGCGGCATCTCCTTGAATACCTAATTCTTTAGCCTGAAAAATCTTTGCTTCGGATGATTGCTCAAAGGATTGAGCGATCGAAAATCTACGATTTGCTACCTTTACTTCCTTACCGGCTGGATTAGCTGAGAAATCACTCTCATCTATGGCTTCCCTACGAAATAGAAATCCATGATCCGTGGTTATCAGTGCATGCGTACCATTCACAGCCGCCACCTTTTTTAAAACGGCGAGCAATGTATCAAATTCCTGCTCCACGGCTTCGAAGGTCTTTACTTCGGTCTCACTTTTGTCCCCAACGGCATCGATTCCATTGTGATAGATATAAATAATATCATGATTTTTAGAAAGGTCTCGTCCTTCCTCCTTGGCATTCATGGCAAGAAAATCATTGGCTTTCACCGCCGTTGCCTTGTATCCGCTATCGGCCAGTATTTTAGCTCGGGCGGTCAGACCCATGGTTCGCTTGCCATCGGCCAAAACTTCTGCGTTGTCCGCTTTTACTTCCAATTCCTTGTGGGGTAGCAATGCAGCCATTCCCAACTGGGTGTAAGAGGGCAGTACTCCCAACTGGTATTCGATCTTCGACTTAAACCTGTCCTCCCTCAAGATACGCTCATGCAATTCATTGGCTGCCTCATACCGCAAGGCATCCGATATAATTACAAATACCTTCAATCCCTTCTGTGCATAGGGCAGTACATATTCCCGATAGAAATTCGCCTGATAATTCAGTTTTTCAATAGGCCACTTGGCTTCCAGATCCAGAAAAGACTGGAATCGATCATTTACCTGCAAGAGGTACTGGTTAGCATACCGCCTTTCAATCTCCTCGCTCAATTCATCCAGTAAGGTTGCCTGCTTTCCCAGAGCTGCATGGTAAAAATACAAACGATAGTTCCGGTCTATCTCGTGGTAAGTTTTTGCATAGCTCTCAATTGCCTGTTTGGCCGAAGTGAAGCTCAAGTCGCACAACCGTATACCATCAAGTAGATTGCTTGCCGCCCGAAATGCCTCGTACAAATGCTTGTACTTGCTAAACCAAAAGGACGCTTCCCTTTGATCGAGCAACTTGCTTAATGCATCTCCCTGTAAGTTTCCTTGAAGTATGCCGTTTCTAATTTCCACGATCACCTTTCGCTCAATCGCTTCAAATGCATCCTGATCTTTTATGGGAGCATATCCATCGATCTCGCACAGTGCTTGTTCGATATTAAGTTCTTTCTCCAATCTGGCGGAAGTCTTTTCAAATGCCTCTGCATAGCGTGAGTTATCCTTCCATCTCTTGATGAATACCTGAGCATCTCTTCCCAACTTGGCATCCTTTCCACATGGAGCAGTGGCAAGGAAGGCTTCGATAGCAAAGTCCAGTAGGCTGGGTTCTTCCGAGCGATAATCATAAGAACGAGCCACCTCGTCCCAAATGAATTTTTGCAGGCTAAATTTTTCGATCTCTTTCCACTTCTTTTGCTCTCCATTGGCAAGCTCTGCCAGCAATGCAAAAAGTATATTGTCGATGGAGGGATCCTCTTTGGCCAGAACACCAGCCATCTTTAATTTCCAATTTCTTTCCTTGTCCTCTGGGTGCAATCTTTCGAGTAACTTTTCCTTCCTGTCCTTGCTCTTAAAAAACGAGGCAAATTCTTCCACAAATGGACGATGCTCTTCCAACCACCCCATCTCCTGTAGGATCAAGGAAGTTTCATCTGCATTAAACACATGATTGGCCAATTCCAAATCCAGAAACCAATTATCCGCATGCGATGGGCGAGGGTAGGGCAAATAGATTAGAAACGATGTATTCGGTTCTTCCCTTGCCATCCTATACTTCAACCCAAACTCGTTATTATTCACCTCCACCTTTTCACCATTACCTAATGGATAGCCTTCAAACTCTTCCCGCATTCCGCCTTCCGGGTCATACCAAAAGACTAGGCGATGCACTTCAAAAAGTTCGTTTAAGGTATTGGTTACTCCACTCATATAAAATAATATTCAGCTTAGGCCAGAGACTTTGGCGAGGGCTTTGCCAAATTTCGGGTAGTTTTGTTTCACACCATCGTCCAGATCGATCCCGAGGCGTTGGGTGGCTAGGGGGTAGATGACGTCGCGCTCCCAGTCGGCCAGTTCGGTCAGGGCTTGGGCGTTCTTTTCCTTCTCCTTGGTCGCGGCGTTACGGTCACGGTTGGCGGTGGCTTCGCTGGCCAGCATGCTGTCCAGGTGATCCTGTCGGTTGCGTAGCTTATCCTGGTAGGGGCGCAGGTAGTCGTTGAGCAAGCGGTTCACCGTGTCGCGATCGTAGCGGTGTAGGTAGACGAGGGCCTGAAAGCTTTTCTTTGGGCTTTGGAAGAGCCAATAGATCGGACGTTTCTTGTAGGTCTGCAGATGTGCCTTGTAAAAATCGTTCACGAAATATTTTCGGATCTTCTTACCAATGGCTTCTTCGAGAAAGCGCAGGTTCTCTTCCAGAGATTCGTTTCCAAATACTGCTCGTAAAAATACCTTAAAGCGTTCGACCACATCGTCCTCGAACCATTCGTCATCCAGCACGGGGATGATGCCATCATCATCGGGTTGAAATTTGAGATCTTCCATGGGCTTGCCCACCTTTTCGGAGTAGGCGGTCATGTGGGCTTCGGGATTGTCCCGGGAATCGGCGAGAATGAGGCCCGGTGCGTCCAGGCTGTAGCGGCCCATCATGCAGCCGATGGCGTAGGAGACCAGCTCCTCCATGGTGTCTGCTCGAAAGCGGGTCCACTGCTCCTCTTCGGTGAGCTTGCCGCCGTAGCGGTAGGCGGGATTCACCGTGAGGGTGATCTGCTCGATGGGGACATCGGGGGTGAGCTCGTCGGCCAGGCCGTATGCGTCGATGAAGAGGCGGTTATTTTCCTCTTCGAGGCGCTTCATCTCGGCGATGGTGCCCTTGTTCGCATGTGTCCAGGCGTTGTAGCTGGATTCGAGGGTGGGCGAGGATTCGGAGGAGGCTGTCAGGATCGGGAGGGATTGGAAGTCCCAGGAGCGCTCGTAGGCGTCCCAGTCGTTTCGAGCTCGCCTGACCGCGCTACTGCCGTTCTGAACCACAGCACCGCGTACCGAATCCGACGCCTCGACGATAGGCATCTTTGCGATGTCGCCAGGTTGCAATGACACCGTTGGGGCAATCTCTGCCACCAATGCTCCAAGGAGCTCAGAGTTAAGGATACCCAGTATAAACAGTGCGTCTGTGTCTTCTGTTACCTGAATGCGCTTTATTTTCTTTCTCTTCGAAATTAATAGAATCAATGGATGGTCCTTTTAATCTCTGCACCCTGTAAACAGCTCAATTCTTATTGAGAGTTTACTATTCAATGGATTGCGTAAGTCTAAGTTTTAGAAAAGCATAGAAATA
>JAYQBI010000067.1:0-7123 GCA_038137235.1 Opitutales bacterium
GAATTTTCGCCCCTCGGTTGGCTATCGGGTCGAAATGGGTGCAATTTGTGCAAGAAACATAGCAGTTCCTGCCTGCTTTATGCTCTATGCAAAATGGGGCTGGTTTCCTTCAGGTATGGATTGGATGGCATTCGTTTTAGTAGTACAGGCAGCCATGCCAGCGGGAGTGTTTGCCTTACTTGTGGTAAAAAACTATTCCGAATCCAGTGAGGTGGGAATGCGATCAATCCTCGCCACAATGGTGGGCTGTATAATAACCCTGCCGGCCTGGATATATGCCGGTAAAAATTGGGTATTGAATTAAAGGAAATCAGGAAGATTCGCTGGGCGAGTCTTCATAGCGTGATTTTGCGTCCAAGGTTTCAAATATATTATTTACCCGACGGCGCAATTTATTGTATTCCTCAGCATAGATTAAGGAAATCAGGTAGTGCTTGAACTCTTTCCGGTCGCGGATAATTTTTAAGTCAAGCTCTTCCATTTCTTGGGCAAATTTGATGTGCATCTTATCGATTTCACCATCAAATTTTCTAAATTCTCGGTCAATGTGCTGACGGGCACGTGCAATAGCACCAATAAGTTGTTGGCTATTTCGGCAATCCTTGGATGAAAAGTCCTGAAAGTTGATTAGCCCGGATGCAAGTGCAGCACCGAAGGCGGTAACTTCAATCTCCGACTTTTGGCTTTCTTTTGTTGCCCATCCTTCAATTGCTTTTAAAAGCCTGCCAATGCAGGCACGGGCTTCTTCTGAATCTGAAATATTTACTTCTTCGTCGGACATGGAAAATTAGGGTATTAATCGTTGTTATATAAGGGGAATTAGGGAAATTAAAACTTTTGTAAAATTAAAATTAATGTCGATCAAAAATTTAACTTTTTCAAGTAATTATTTAAATCATTTTTCACTACACTGCTCAGGATAAGCAGTCCCAATATGTTGGGGAATGCCATTCCCAGAATCATCAGGTCGGAAAAATCGAGAATGTTAGTTGCGGTAATTACTGAACCAAGGAATGCAAATAGTAAAAAGAGGAATTTATAAATCATGGATGATCCATCCCCAAATAGATAAACCCAGCAGCGTTCACCGTAATAGGACCACGAAATCATGGTTGAGAAGGCGAAGAGAAATACGGCAAGTGCAAGGACATAGGGAAACCAAGGAATTACTCCAGCCATGGCCGCAGAGGTAAGGGCTCCGCCCTGATTATTGGCAATCAAATCTGCATTCGCAGGATCGAGGTATGCTCCGGTAATAATAATGACCAAGGCCGTCATGGTGCATACCACAATGGTATCAATAAAGGGTTCAAGCAATGCCACCACTCCCTCCTCAACCGGGTCAGATACTTTGGCAGCAGAGTGGGCAATTGCTGCGGATCCAATCCCGGCTTCATTTGAGAAAACTGCCCGCTTTACCCCAATAATCAAAACCCCGAGAAAGCCACCAAATGCTGCATCTGGAGAAAAAGCCTGTTCGAATATTAGGGCAAACGCAGCTGGAATTTCCGAGATATGAGTGATCAGAATAAAGAGGCATGCCAGCAAATAGATGCCACACATAAATGGAACGATGTAGGATGCTACCCGTGCAATACTCTTAATTCCCCCAAGAATTACCAAGCCAACCATGACGGCCATTAAAATTCCGTAGATCCATGGCTGGTGCTGCAGTGCGGGAACGACCGATTTGATCATATCCAGTGACTGCACGACCTGAAATGCATTTCCACCGCCAAAGGATCCACCGATGCATAGAAGGCAGAAAAGACCAGCAAGAAACCCTCCGAGCCCGGCCAGTTTTTTGTCTTTTAAACCTTGGGACAGGTAATGCATTGCACCTCCCATAATCCGACCGTCCTTGCGAATTTTTCTATACTTCTGGCCCAAAGTACATTCTGTGAATTTTGAAGACATGCCCAGAAACCCAACCAAAATCATCCAAAATGTGGCACCGGGTCCACCCGTACCGATTGCAATCGCCACCCCTGCAATATTTCCAAGTCCAACGGTTGCAGAGAGTGCAGTGGTCAGGGCCTGAAAATGGGTAACTTCACCGACTTGTTTTTGATCATCATATTTTCCTCTTACCAAATCGATTGCGTGCCTGAACAAGCGAATATTTACAAAGCCCATTTTGAAAGTAAAAAAAAGAGCACCACCAAGAAGCCAAGCAACGACCAGGGGCATATCCAATCCAGGGATTGGCCAAAAGAGAAGTGCAGCCAGAGGGCCAACGATATACTGACCAAAAAATGAATCAATGGTAGCTTCCCATCCCATCACGCGGGATGGTTCGGATGCCGAAGCAAAAAAGGGGATCATAAAAAGGAACGGATAAAATATCGGTTTCATGGAAAAGATAGGATTGATGATACTTTGGGATTTCCCTTCGATTGGGGCAAGGGTTAAGCTAAGATATCGAATTGGAAGATAATTTTTGAAGTGAAAATCGTTACCCTGCATATTTTAAAGGAGTGGATTGCCTGGTTTTTGGGCAGTCTGTTCTTTTTAATGGGAACGATTTTCCTTTTCATATTGGTCGAGGATTTCAATCGGGTTTTTCCGTCGGGCCAGGTGAATTTTTCCGATCTTGGAAAGTGGGCGGTGGAATACTTACCATGGTTAATTCCCATTTGTTCCTTGCTTTCCAGTATGTTCACCCTTGCATATTTGAAGAAAAGAGGCGAGTGGACAGCCATTCAATCAACGGGAATATCATCAACTCAAGCATTGGGAGGCATTATCTTGCTGGGAATTTTTATTTCCCTTGGTTGTGGATGGCTTTCAAGCGTTCACATTACGGAAGGGGATGACGATCAATTTTCTCAAAATCGCCCATTGCGAATGAAAATTGGTAATGAGCGAATTTGGTATTTTAAAGATTTTAATTCCAGTTCGCTCTGCGGTTCCCAGGTTCAGTTGTTTTGTTATGGCGACAAAGGGGAGGATGTAATGAGAATACGGGCGGAGCGAGCATACTGGTCTGCCGAGAATGGATGGTCTTTTGAAAATGGCAGATTTCTCGGGTTTTATGGAATTGGCGGCTTGCCCGTATTATCCAAGAACGAACAATCTATCATTTGGGAAAGGATTAGTTCAGAAAACAATGTATCGTTGGCAGATAAATTTTTAAAGAGTCCAGGATTTAATAAATCCTTTAAAAACCTGACAGTTGTAGAGATTAAGGATGACCCAAGGCCTCATATGTTACTTCTTCAAAAGCCTAATAAATTGAACCTTGCTCAGCTTCAAAGAGTGCTGGGGGATTTTCCCGACTCTGAAGACCCCCAGCTTGCACCCTACCGTTTACGCAAGGCCCAATTGTGGTGTATGTCACCTGCCTGCCTGATCGGATTATTGTTCGGGCTTGCCTTGGGCAGGAGCCGTATTTCTACCTCGCCGGGTAAGATTGGAGGTGTAGCGATTTTGGGGAGTATTGGATTTTACTCCGTCCGTACCCTGTTTGATTCACTCGGAGAGAAAATGATTGTTTTACCAGAAATTGCGGCAGGAATGCCTTACCTGCTGACGATTTTGGTGATGATTTTTATATGGTTTATTGATCATCGGAAATGAGAATTGCATCCACCTCCCTGAGTTGAATACTTTCCACCACTTTTCCATCAGCCAGTACATTGGTAACCGTGACAATTTGGTCACCTGTTTCTACGCGATTTTCCAAGGATAATCTTTTAATTGCATCCTGAATGGTAACTTCTGGATCATCGGAAAAATCCATCAGGAATGGTTCAATTCCCCAGATTAATCGTAACCGCCGATGAAGCCCGGGAATATCGGTAAACGCAAAGAGAGGTGCACCGTTTGGCCTTAATGCACCAAGCTTGGCGGCTAAGTCTCCGCTGCGGGTAAATACGAGAACGGCCGCATTTTCCATACGCAATGCAAGCAAGGCTGCCGATCGCAGCATTTTTGCCTTTGGGCGGAATAAACGGATGCTTTCAGACAGTACAGGGGGTAGTTCCCGCTCGATTCTACTGGAAATTCTCTTGAGCATGCGTACACATTCGAGCGGATACTTGCCGGTCGTGGTTTCTCCACTCAGCATTACACAGTCTGCTTCCTCATTAATTGCATTCGCAACATCACTAATTTCCGCCCGTGTGGGAACGGGTGATTCAATCATCGATTCCAAAAGATGTGTGGCGATAATGACTGGCTTTCCTTTAGCCAAGCAAATCCCAACTGATTTTCTCTGAATAATGGGTAACTCTTCAAAGGGGCATTCTATCCCCAGATCTCCCCGTGCTATCATCAGCCCATCTGCAGCGGTTACAATTTCCTCCAAGTTGCTCACCCCTTGCTGATCCTCAATTTTAGCAATTACCTGAGCCGAGCTTTGATTGTCCTTTAAAAAACTCTTGAATAAATCAATTGCATCTGCGTCCCGGGTGAAGGATAGGGCAAAAAAATCGTGCTCGCACTCGATTCCAACCATGGTATCAAGCCTGTCCTTTTCAGTAATTGATGGCAGTCCGGTTTCAATCCCTGGCAAATTTACATGCCTTCTGCTTTTCAGTTCTGCTTGCTCAAGCACCCGGCAGCGTACTTGTTGGGGAGATGTTTCCACCACCAGCAGGGGAATTAATCCATTATCCAATAAAACATTGTTTCCTGGCTCTAGATGCTCATGCAATTTGTCGTAATTCACTTCAATTTGCCAAACATCCTCCAGCTTTGGTGGCTCAGGTTGAGGAATAAAAACAAGGTCGATAAGGTCACCACGTTCAAGTTCGATAGGATTATGCAAATATCCGGTTCTGATTTCCGGTCCTTTTACATCCATTAAAATCGCAGGCTCCCGGTTCAGGGACTGACCAACTTTTCGAATCCGACTGGTAATTTCCCGAATCCAATCGTGAGTGGCGTGGGCCATATTGAGCCTCATTACATCCACGCCTTCCTCGATCAGGGATTTCAGTATTTCTTCCGACTCGGTAGCCGGGCCGATTGTGGCAATAATTTTTGTCTGTCTTTCGGGAGCTTTCACACGCCAACCGGCTGAGCTGTTGCCGGATCGATTACATAGGTTGCGAACCGTTTTCCCTGTCCTGGTAGTGTGCTGAACCTTTCACGCACGAGATTTACATCGTTACAGTCCTGGCTCAGGTGCATCAAAAATACTTCCCGCCAACAGGCGTTTTCCATCGATTCCAGTAGTTCATAGGTCGTTTGGTTCGAAAGGTGGCCATGCCTGCCCCGGATGCGCTGTTTCAGGCTCCATGGTCTTTTCTCGTCCTTTTCCAGCATTTCCGTGCAATGATTTGCCTCAATTACGAGGATGCTTGCCTGCCTGATCCGTTCACGCACAAGGGTAGGGACAAATCCAAGATCGGTTACCCAGGCAAGACTGGAGGGAGGATCGAATAAATCCCCTTTTCCCCATTCAAAATAAAACCCAACAGGGTCATAAGCATCATGAGGTACACTGAACGGATGAACTTTGAATTCCTGGAATTGAAAAGGTTGCCCAGTTTCAAAGCGTTTCCAGTTTGGGCGTCTTGGAAGCTTTGGCTGGATTGCGTCTATGGTATCACGATTGGCAAAGATTGGCAGGTTCATGTAGCGGGACAATCCACGAATGCCCGCACTGTGATCATTATGTTCGTGAGTAAGGAAAACTGCGTCCAATTCTTCGATGGACAATCCTTCCTCGGAAAGAAGAAATTTTAATTTTTTTCCCGACAATCCAGCATCGATCAAAATGTTTGATTTTCCGGTGCGTAAAAGTGCGGCATTTCCAGAACTGCTTGAACCAAGGATTTTAAATTTCGTTTCCACCTTCGTTAAACTTAGTAAGCTCAGGAATATGCAATCAATCACAAAGTGCACCAAGTGCGATTTCATTTAAAAAATGAGCGAATATTTTGACTGGGTTGACCGGCATGACCAGGTAATTGGAGTGACTTCCCGTGATGACGCCCACCGATTAAATCTTTTTCACCGTGCGGTTCATATTTACGCCCGTGGAGAATCCGGCGGTTTAATCTTACAAAAGCGTAGTATGGCCAAGGACATTGAGCCCGGTCTTTGGACTGTCAGTTGCTCCGGCCATGTTGATCGGGGGGAAACCTTTGAAGAGGCGGCAGTACGGGAAATCAAGGAAGAACTAGGGGTAGCGGTTTCCGCCTCCGATCTGACTGTCCTATTATACTCCGATCCATCGCCCGGAAATGGCTTTGAATTTGTTCGATCTTATGAATTAAAACCAAGGATAATACCCGTGCATAACGAGGATGAAATTTCTGACCTTCGGGAAATTGGACTGGACGAGTTAGATTTATGGATCATGAAGGAGCCAGAAAAGTTCGCTTCCTCATTTCATTGTCTCTTCCCACTAGCTAGAAAGAGATTCGAGGCAATTAAATAAGAGACATTTGGTTGCTATCATTCCCGGGAACGACCCCACTTGCTTCCCAGCCCTTTGGTGTGAGAACTCTCCCCTGTGGCGTGCGCTTTAGGTAGCCCTCCTGAATGAGGAATGGTTCATGCACTTCCTCAAGGGTATGCTCCTCCTCATTCACCGCCACCGCAACTGTGCCCAGTCCCACTGGGCCTCCCTTGTAATTTTCTGCCATCGTTAAAAGAATCCGCTTATCCATTTCATCAAGTCCGCGGTCATCAATTTCCAAAAGTTCCAAGGCATTGGCAGCAATCTTTTGGTTGATTTTACCATCTGCTCGTTGCTCTGCATAATCACGGGCAAAATGAATTAAATTATTTGCAATTCTTGGGGTGCCACGAGCACGGGCGGCAATTTCCTCGGCTCCTTTTTGATCGATTTCACAGTCCAGCAATTTGCAGCTGCGTAGTACAATCTTGGTAAGATCTTCCCTGCCATAATAATCCAATCGTGTTTGCAGGGTAAAACGGCTTCTCATTGGGGCAGAGAGGAGGCCGACTCGTGTGGTCGCACCCACCAGGGTAAACCTTGGTATTTCCAGGCGCACGCTGCGTGCATTGGGTCCCTGATCAATCATAATATCAATCCGGAAGTCCTCCATTGCTGAATAGAGGTATTCCTCCACTGTTTTTGGAATCCGATGAATTTCATCGATAAATAAAATATCCCCGCCCTGCAAATTAGTCAGTAGCCCAGCCA
>JAYQBI010000068.1:0-7082 GCA_038137235.1 Opitutales bacterium
GTATTAGTTTGCCATTCGTGTAAACGATGGTTGATCGAAGATTGTTGCTAGAATCGTAGAATTTCATCTCGCCGTGAAGCTCTCCATTGAGGAAGTTTGCTTCGACATATGATCCATCATTATTCTTCTTAATACTTCTTCCACTAAGTTTTCCCTCAGAATAAGTTTGCTCAGACCTTGTTCCTTCAGATGTCAGGATAAGAAATCCTGAAAATGGCTGGCCATCTACTTCCCGCGTTAAAATATTTTCAGCCTCTAGATTTTTGGAAAAAGAAAATTCATTATCAAATTGGGCACGATCTCCATTCCATTGAATTTCAGGATTTTCGTTTTCAAAACCGCAAGCAGTAAGAAAGCAGAATAAGATTAAATTAGATGAATTAACAAGAAATGTAATCTTCAAATTCATAAAGAGTTGGATCATGTCTTAATTTCGAAAATTTCGGTTTCTTTAAACTTCCAATCCCATCACTACTTTCGAAATCTTCTTCAGTCGAAGACTGACCATCCAAATCCAAACCGTCACCCATTTTGTCTTCTAACTCCTGTGGGTCCATTCCCTCCTCTAGTTTTCTGACAATTTCTTCCATGGAACCGTTGATTTTTTCACCAGTTAAATCACACATTTTTCTCATCAGTGCGCCCATTTGGCGTGGATCTGGATTATTATCGTCCATTCCACTCATGGCTCCCTCAAGTTCTTTCATCACACCTTGGACTTTATCAGCAGCCATTCCTGCAAATGGATCCTCTGATTGGGATGAAACTTCAGCAATTTCATTATCATCATTTTCTGTCTTGCTCCCGCTCACAGAAAATGAACTTAATTTTTTTTTCATTTGATGATTTTTGCCATCGGGACATAGGGGAATCTTGTCTGAATATTTAAGGGTACGGGCAAAAAAGGAATATATTTTTCCTGTATCAGGAGAATAAAATTCGAAGATTGGCATAATTAGAAATATAAGGATTTAGTATTACAACAAAGTTTTTGCAACCCTTGGAAAAGATTAAAAAAAATAATTTTCGTTTGATAGTAGAGGCTCCATCTAACTCTAGGGGTTGGATCGCAGCCCCGCTATCCTATCTAATTTTTTTGCAATTATTAACTGGCATACCGAAACCAGAAAGCCTGAAGCAATTAGACACTGACCAGTTTTTAATTTCATTTTCAGAAGAACTTTTCTCTTACCCATTTTGGCTACAAGATCTTAGCCACCTACCCCTTTTTTTAATCTTTTCATGGTCATGGGCATGGTATCTTGGCCCGATAAAACTTTTTGATAGATTCACAAAAAATTTTCATCTTTATCTTTGTTTACTATATGCGTGCTTCAATGAACTTTCGCAATTCTTTGTACCGATGAGATTTCCTTCGCCAGGTGACTTGATTATGAACCTAATTGGTGTCTGCTTGGGGCTTTACTTCCATCAAATTTTGTATTTTAGAATACAGCACCGAACCAAAATTAACTATATTACAGTACAGTCAGATAAACGATAATCTTTACTGAATTTTCATCTGTCTGAGTGCCGCCTCTCGTTCAAATAATGTAGGGTGAGAGTAGTGAAAAGTAGAGACCCACTTGTGAGGAATAGGATAGCTTAAATTTTCAACATAAAGTTTCCTGAGAGCTGAAGAGAGAGAGTCAATTTCCCCAACTGCATGAGCAGCAAAAGCATCCGCATCAAATTCATGTTTTCTGGAAAAGTAGTTGCTTGCCGGATTAAACCAAAAAGTGAATGCATTTCCAACCAGGGTAAAAGTAATAATTAAAGGCACTAATGTGCCAATGTGCTTATCAGCGAGCATCAATTCTTTGTAGATCCAACCATGGGCACAAAGAAAGCCTAACAGTGCAAAAAAAGCTAATCCTGTTATGAATGAAATTAAAATTCTCTTAGGTATATGGCCTAGTTTATAATGGCCTATCTCATGTGCCAGAACTGCCTCAACCTGTTGATGATTCATTTGATCCAGAAGGGTATCGAACAAAACAACTCTTCTGAACTTTCCAAATCCTGTAAAAAATGCATTGGAATGTCGTGACCTCTTGCTACCGTCAATTACTTCTATTGCACTGGTCTTAAAACCAGTTTTGGAAGCCAAAGCAAAAAGCTTTTCAGACAATTCAGGATCTTTAAGCGGAGTAAGTTCATTGAACAATGGCAATATAAATTTTGGCCACAAAACCATGAGTAATATTTGAATTGTAAAGAAAACAAGAAATGCGATTAGCCACCAAAAAGATGGGAAATAAATTACTCCCCATTTGTGGAGAAAGAGCATTACAGTTAGCAAAATCCAACCAAGACAAAACCCGATCACCATTTCTTTCAACTTATCAAGTAACCAATTGGTCTGGGTATTGGTATTAAATCCATATTTCTGTTCCAGTGAAAATTGCCTCATCCAGTCAAATGGAATGAGAGGTACTTGGATAATAAGGATGAAACTAATACAAAGTGCAGCACTTTTAAAAAGTGAAGAACCATCATCAAACAAGGTTGAGTTAAGATAATAAGGAAAGACCCCTAAAAAAACTAAAATTAAAAAGATTACGCCAAAGGTATCCTCAATAAGCGAAAAGCGGTATTTTTCTAAGTTATAATTTGTACATTTCTTCCACTCCTCTAAATTCATTAAGGTTGAGATTTCTTCCGGGAGAACGTCTTTTAACCCTTTCATCTTAGAAGCATTCAATTTTGCCAGAACCCGTTCAACGCAGTATTGTAAAATGATTAGAGAAACGATGGTAATTTGAAGGTCTGAATGCATATTTTCCTTACTAAAACCTGAGAGACTGATTGTCGATCAATCCCTGTGTTAACTTGTTTTATTTTCCGAGATTGCTTAGGAAATAAAAGAATGTAAATTGATTAAATGTCTCAAAAAGTTAATTCCAGTAAAGATTTTGAATCTTCTATGAATGAGTTGGAAAAAATCGTTTCTAACATGGAAAGTGGGAATGCCGACCTCGAGGCATTAGTGCAAAACTATCAAGTCGGTATTGAGCTCCTTTCAAATTGCAGATCCAAACTTTCCAATGCTGAGATCAATATCAAAGAAATTAACAAAAATTTAGAGAATTCCACATCCATTTCAAATGATCCTTGATAGCATATCTTCGCGCCTAGATTTACTTGATCTATCGAAGGAGCAGCTCGCTTCCCTCTGCCAAGAAATTCGAGAGCGATTAATTAACACTACCTCCAAAAACGGCGGCCATCTCGGACCTAATCTTGGGGTTGTTGAATTGACCGTTGCCCTGCATTTATCTTTCGAAACCCCAAACGACTCAATTTGTTGGGATGTTTCTCATCAAGGGTATGTTCACAAATTACTAACAGGCAGAAAATGTTCTAAATTTGATCAAATTCGACAATCAGGCGGTTACTCTGGTTTTTTATCGAGAAAAGAAAGCAAGCATGATGCCTTTGGAGCTGGTCATGCAGGAACTGCCCTATCTGCTGCCTTAGGAATGTGCGTTGCTAGGGATTTAAAAAAAGCAAGCAACCATGTGGTAGCGGTTGCCGGAGATGCAGCTTTTACATGCGGCATCACCTTAGAGGCACTTAACAACATCGCCACATCAACCAAGAGATTCATTCTGATAATCAACGATAATGAATGGTCAATTGCCAAAAATGTTGGTGCTTTTTCCCGTTATTTCAACGACCTAATCACGAATCCAATTTACTCAAAATTTCACAAAGAAGCAGAAAATATCCTCGCTAATTTCCCGGGCGGCTCTTCGCTGATCAAACTTGTCTCAAAAGCTAAAAGAGACACCAAGGAATTGCTTGCTCCTTCAAGTCTTTTCGAAAAGTTGGGCTTACGGTACCTTGGTCCCATTGATGGACATGATATCGACGGGTTGGTTCGCTTTTTTGAATTTGCTAAGCAATCTGAAGAACCGATCGTGCTTCATGTTTTAACTAAAAAAGGTAAGGGGTTTCCGGTTGCATTGCAGGAACCTGAAAAATGGCACGGGTCTGGTCCATTCGATCCTAAAAGTGGAAAGTTTACTGGACAAAACCCTGGCAGTGCCCCCAAGTACCAGGATGTTTTTGGCTCTTGCCTAGTTAATCTAGCAAGGGAAAATAAAAATATTGTTGGAATAACAGCAGCAATGCCATCTGGCACCGGTATTGGAGAATTACAAAAACATTTCCCTGAGCGGTTTATCGATGTTGGTATTGCTGAAGAACATGCCGTACTTTTAGCAGCAGGACTCGCCACCCAAGGCTTTTATCCAGTTTGTGCTATTTATTCAACTTTTCTGCAAAGGGCTTATGATCAAATAGTTCACGATGTATGCCTACAGGAATTACCTGTAACATTTTGCCTAGATCGGGCCGGTCTTTCACCAAACGACGGGCCCACGCATCATGGATTATTTGATATTTCTTATCTGCGTTGCATCCCAAATGCCGTGGTAATGCAACCCGCCCATGAAGATGAGCTTCAAGATATGCTTACCACTGCAATTCAATCGAACAGACCCTGCTTTATTAGATATCCAAGAGGTAGTGGCATTGGAATTCCCTTAAAAAATTCACCGATAAAGATTTCACTTGGAAAAGCTGACCTTGTTCGTCAAGGCTCTGATTTATCGATTTGGGCCCTTGGAGATTTTGTTCAAGTTGCAGAGGAATTGGCCATGAAACTAGACATTCTACATGGAATTTCATGCTCCGTGGTTAATGCAAGATTCGTGAAGCCTTTGGATGAAAATCTTTTGCTGGAACACGCATCTGAACATAGGGCGATCATTACCCTGGAAGACAATGTTTTGATGGGAGGTTTTGGATCCTCAGTTCTTGAAGTTTTATCCAAGAACGGCATTAAAACTCCATCTAAATGCTTTGGGTGGCCAGACCAATTTGTTGATCATGGTAATTCCGTATCCGAACTTCGCACAAAACACGGGTTGGATAGTGATAGTTTGTTTGAATCCTGCTTAACTTTTTGGGAGTCTAATCTCAATATTTCAAGCTCAGTCAATTTGGCAAAATGAAGCTTTAACACTTTTAGTAGTCGACCCACTCTTTCTCGGCTTGCCTAAAAATAAGAGGTTTCCCACCAATCGGATTCATGAAATAAAGCCATGAATCTAATCCCTGAGAGTAAAGGTGACCGGATTGAGAGTCCTTATTCCAAATAACTTTGCTTGTCCAAATCCATCCCCAGTTTTCATTCCATATCCAAAGTAAATCACCATCTTGGCTCGGCTTTAGCACCACCCAGCCTAGGTTAATATGATATGCCCATCCTGAATCTTTAAGGAAAATATTACCGAGCCAACTATCTATCCATGTATCATAAGCTAACTCATCTTCTAAAAACATTTCTGGAAGCACGGCATTTACTTTCAAAAATAATGAAAAAGTGTTTTCCAAATCGTGGTCATCCTTCAAGCGAAAGTTTACTTGATGAGTTCCTACAGAAGTACTGTCTGCAATTCCTCGAAAGTTAATCTTCCCAGATTGGTGAGATTGGTAATTGAACCATAAAGGAGAATCATAGTACAACCATATTTGGTTGGCATCATGGTCATAGAGATCTAGCTCGTAGGTAAATTCCTGTCCTTGCAGAACCTCCATTTCACTTGATGGATTTATAAAAAATGGAGCAATGGACTGTCTTAAATCAATTGAATGCGAATATTCAGCTTCTTCGTTCCTAGAATCAGAAAGTATTTTAATTTCTAAATGGTCAGAATCTGAAGTTAGAGGAGTTATTCCAGTAAAGGAACCAGATCCATTAAGCTCATTAAATTCCAGATTCATCCATTCTCGTATTTTTTTGATTTCAAGATGGTATTTAGAATGGATTTCATCCCAGCCAATCGATTCGAATGGAAAATAAAAAGATGCATCTAAGGGCAAAGATAGGGGCAAATTTGAAATAACTTCTGGTGAATTCTCAAGATGTAGCAGATAATTGTTCCCCTCGCCTATTGTAACATTTGATAAACCATTAGAGTAGACGAAAGAATTCGAAGACTTAACCGAAATCAAAATACCCATTTTACTTGAGTAAAAAATAGTCGGCACTTCATCATTTTCAGCAGACTGTACTAATGCGTAGTCAATTATGCCCAACGATGAGTCATCTATCTTAAGTAAAAATGAGTCAGTAAAGCCTTTTGAAAAAATCGTCGATTGAGTAAAATTAATCGATTTATTAAAAGTACCAGATAGGTAAACATCACCATCCTTAGAGGTCATCCAATTTGTCCACTGCTCATTACCATCGCCTGCTAAGCCCTTAATTAGCTCAGGTGTCAAATTTTCAGAAAGTCTAATGATGAATAGATCTGAAAGCCTTAATGACTCTGCTTTGGAGCTTTTACTAATTATTTTACCATCAAATTCACCAATAATAATAATGTCATTTCTTGGAGAGATTCCAAGAATTCCCTTCGCTAAAATATTACCATCTCCCTCGAATTTATAAACATTTAGCAAACTACCACTACTTGGATTTAATTTTGCACAAAATGAGCTTTTATTTCCTTCACCCCTGAAAAAATTTGCCCCAACACGCAAACTGTTCTCAAAGTTGGCCACAAAATACAAAGAACCATTCATAATCATTAAATCTCTAATCGTATCCCTGCCCGTACTGCCATAGGTATTAAGCCAATGAAATTCTCCTAA
Source organism: Opitutales bacterium (assembly GCA_038137235.1). Taxonomy (GTDB): domain Bacteria; phylum Verrucomicrobiota; class Verrucomicrobiia; order Opitutales; family Seribacteraceae; genus Chordibacter. Next base: position 6,667 of record JAYQBI010000068.1, read on the forward strand.
CTCTTTGAGTGAGGTGCTTGCAATAAAGCCGTCACTTAATCCTATCGAATCTTTGTTTAATCGACCAAGAGTTATCCCGTTATTAAAAGATCCACTGATAAAAATTTTATCACCATCGATGGCTAATGCAGAAGCAATTTCATCAAAGCGACCTCCGAAACCTAATAGTTTCTTAGTATCAACTTTATTACCGACGCCTTTAAAAAGAGCCAAAAACAGATCGCTCTCCCCCTTAGCTCTAATTTGCAAACCCGAAATGCTGATATCACTATTGTAATTTCCCAATACAAGAAGTTCATTTTCTGAAGTGAGGACTGCATCCACAACGGTGCACACTACTGAAGAATCAAAAAGTTTCTTGTCCAAAAGATTAAATTCTGAATCGACTAATAAGACGAAACTGGAAGCTTTTTCAC
>JAYQBI010000069.1:0-3709 GCA_038137235.1 Opitutales bacterium
AGTCGAGTAATAATCAACTGTGAAAGACAACTCCCCTTTGCGTCAAATCCCTTCCAGAAACTTTCTGCCCCTAAAAGTAAAACATCCCCCTCCTCTATCATTCTCTTTCTTAACTCAGATCTTGAGAACCCTTCGCCTTGGGCATACAACGATCTGCCAATGTTAGACCATTGTCCAATGAGTTCGCGATAACAGTATCTTAAATCAGAGTAGTTAGTAAATAAAACCAAAGTCCCACCTTCTACCGACCTTGCCAGTTGATTCACTGCTTTTGACAGAAAGCCCAAATAGGCAGAGCGGTCCTTTTCCATCGGGTTTGGTGCGTCTGTTATAATCCGTATATTCATGTTATTACGGTAATCAAAAGGAGATTTCAGTATTTTTTCCTTGGTAACTCCTACTCCGATCTCGTTCTTGAAGTGCTCAAAATTTCCATTTCTTGAGATGGTGGCACTCGTCATAACAACCGATGAACCTCTGCTATATAATTCCTCTTTTAATACTTCCGCTACCCGCAGAGGAGAGCTCCTTAAATGAATAATGTCTTTATTCCTTCCAGATCGCTCGATCCAATACACATGATCCTTGTTCTTTTGCTCGATGAAATCGGTCAATGAAACCAGGTAGGCCTGTGCACGTTTTACCTGATCTTTAAGCTCAAGCCGTGCTGACTCACTCTCAGCCAAGTCACTAAGCTCAACCAAGCTTCTAAGCATTTTGGCGTAGTAAGGAAGAAAATCCGTGGGAAAAGAATGTCCATTGTTTACTCTTTTCTTTTCTTCATCTCCAAGTGTTTCAATGTGTAGGAATTGAAAAAAATCTTGTAACGCATGCTTAGTATCTTCGATTCTCGCGATATCTTCATTCCTGGCCACCTTTGCGATCTGTCCTTTGCGTTTTTTCGGATTGTATAACCTGTGAAGAAAATTTTCCAAGGCCCATGAACTTATCGAAATACCAAGGTGTTCACTTGCAACCTCAGGCATCTCATGTGCTTCGTCAAATATCACAAAATCCCCGGCAAAAAGAATCCCATCCTCTTCTTCCTTTGGTCCGACACCTGCACCCATAAGAGAAAAAAACAAACTATGATTCACCACAATTACATCAGCTTGATCAACCAATGATCTTGCCTTTCGGTAATGACAATTATCAGGATTGCATTTTTGAGGTGAGCAAAGTGAAGAGTCTGCATTGACAGTTTCCCACACGGAAGACATTGGAATTGGAGAAAGTTCTTGCCTGATTCCTTCTAAAGGGCCGCTGTCCGCCCATTTAGAAATTCTTTCCAGTTCGTCTCTCTGTCTGTTTTCAAATAGATCCGATTGACCGGATAGGGCCCGGCTAAGTCGATTGGTACAAAGATAATTTGCCCGACCAACCAGCAAAGCACATCTGAAATCTGCAAACGAATTAAATTCCGACGCCCTGTTAAAAAGATCCCGAACACACGGAATATCCTTTTCCAGCAATTGTTCTTGCAGGCTTATTGTATTGGTGGCAATCACACAGGTCCTTTTCGTCAATCGGGCAAAGAGAACTGCCGGAATTAAGTAAGCAAGGCTTTTCCCTACACCAGTTCCGGCTTCCACCACTAAGTTTGTATCGCTAAGCAAACTACGGGCAACAGCGATGGCCATCTCTTCCTGTTCTTGTCGATACTCAAAGCCGAATTGCTCGGTAAGGTTACCATCGTGGGAAAAAATGCTCTCCACCATGGTGAGAAATTTTTCTGACCAATCATTCAGCTCACTGGATTGGTCATCCAGTAATCTGATCATTTTAACTTCAAGCCTTGGAATACGGGGTTTTTCAAGGACGAACAAATGGGTTACTCAGTTTTTCCCTGCTCACTGTGGTGTCAGGTCCGTGACCAACTGCAAGAACCGTGTCGTCCGGCAAGGAGTAAATTTTGTTTCGGATTGAATCCTCTAATTTGGAAAAATCTCCACCCGGCAGATCCGTCCTCCCAACACTTCCATAGAAAATAACATCTCCCACAAAACAGATTTTTTCATCACTTATCATCAACGCAATATTTCCGGGGCAATGCCCTGGGCAATGCATTACTTTAACGGTCCGCCCCCATAGATCCAATTCATCACCCTCTTTTACCCATCGAGTAATCTTGATCGGTTTCAACTCAAGTCCAGGAATAGAAAAAGTACTCATTAAAGAGGGGTTTTCAAACATCATCTGATCATCCTCATGCCCTATGATCTCCATACCATCCTCTGCCAAATCATAAGCACCTGCCATGTGATCCCAGTGACCATGTGTAAGCCATATTCCAACCAGAACCAGTTGATTGTTCTTCAAAATTTCATTTACCTCAGCCGCACAATCAGGAGGTGCATCAATCAGAATCGCCTCACCTCCGTTTTCTTCCCAAAGTAAAAAGGCATTTGTACCGATAGGCCCGAGCTCCATCTTTTTAACCACTAAATCATTCATCTATTATCCCACTCTGCACGCCATATGTAATTCTCCAAGTTTAATGAATCAAGAACGGTAAGTTTTTGAGAAAAATCAATCTGCTTGCTCCTTGACTTAACTCTATAAAAAGTCTTTTTTATCTCCTTTCGCGGATTGGGGTAGTAGCTCAGTTGGTTAGAGCGCCGGCCTGTCACGCCGGAGGTCGCGGGTTCGAGTCCCGTCTATCCCGCCACCGCATCATCCTGACCTAAATCTGCTACAGTAATAACCAGCACAAAAAAGCAGAGCGTTAAATTAAAAAGCGGGATTTGGAGGTTTTCCGGCATGGAGTAGATAATTGCCACTGACGGAATCCAAATCATCCAGGTTGAAAATAATAGGAAAAGCGTTTCTTCGGCCAAATGCTGAAAGTTCTTAATCAAGGCAAGATTAGACCATTCAAAGTCAGCATCTTTCCACCCATAAAATATTGCAGTGAGCGGTGCAGACCACAGTACACAATACACGAACTGATCTACCAATACCTTGTAAACAACCACTTTAAATTCTGAGGATTGTCCAAAGCAAAAAGACTGCAATCTGTAGAAGGCATCCACCTCGACCCCCTTATAGGCCCAAAAAAGGAGAAAGAACAACAACCAATGAATATTTTGATTCAGAGGAATCCTTCCTTTAAAATGCAAAACAAGAAAAGGTACTAAACCTCCGAACAAACTAGTTGAACAAGCGGAAAACAGGTAACCAAATTCTTTTTTAAATCCGGCAATTTGATCGAGATAGTACTGAAATATCAACGAGTAATCATATAGTAAATACACCAGTATGCCTATTGACCAAATGATTAAACCGGCCAATAAATTTGTGCGCAGGCCGGAAAGACACCTACTCCACGCCTTTACAACCCAGTTCATTAATAGAACCAAAGGATTACAAAAGATCCTTTACTTTAAATTGCGTGCGGAAAGCTAGAATTTTTCTCCTCTTTTCAAGGATTTTGCAAATGCAACCATCAACCGCACAACTGCCTCCAGATCGTTGAGATCAATTACCTCACTAGGAGTGTGCATGTAACGAAGAGGAATCCCGATCAAACCAGTGGGAATTCCATCTCTGGCTACTTGAATCGCCCTAGCATCAGTACCAGTCGGCCGGGGGTCAGCCTCAATTTGGACATCAATGCCTTCTTTCGAAGCACAATCCATAAGTCTTTCAAAAACCCCGGGGTGAACATTCGGCCCGCGCGTTAGAATGGGCCCACCACCCAATGAAAAAC
>JAYQBI010000069.1:3719-6837 GCA_038137235.1 Opitutales bacterium
TCACTTTACAGCTTGGCCCCTTTCCTTTGGCCAATCTTATCAAAGCCTCATTAACTGCGTAAGCACCTGATTTGTCGTCAAAAGCACGGGAAATCGCCATCGATCCACTCAGCATTTCAAATCCATGGTCATAAACTGCGGCATCACCAATTCTAACCCGCTTAAGTGCCTCCTCCCTGCTTGCCGCTCCAATATCAATCCACATTTGATGAAATTCGGGCACCCGCTTCCGTTCCTCTGGAGTCATTAAATGTATGGCACGTTTACCGGTAACTCCACGAATGATTCCATTTTGGGTCATAATATCTACCCTTCTTCCAGAGATCATTGCACGGTCATGTCCTCCGATTGCATCAAAGTAGAGAAACCCCTTGTCGCTTACATGCTTAATGATCAATCCAAGTTCGTCGATATGACCAGCAAGCATCAGTGTAGGTGAACCACGCGAACCTAAGGTGGCATGACAATTCCCCAAATTATCCACTTCAAATTTATCAGCAATTTTTGCCACTCTTTTTCGCACAACCTCCCGGGCCTCATCCTCATATCCCGAAGGAGAGCGAGCGTGTAGTAATTCTTCAAGGAATAATGGAGGCTTAATTATTGAAGGTTTGCTGGTTCTTTTTTTCATCGTTACGCAATGAAGCCATTCGTTGTCCACATGGCAAGTTTGATCCTTGTTATGATCTTTTATTTCTCGCTCTTTTTTGTGAGCAATTTTAAGGAATTCTTAATGACAATTTATCCGGCAATCGATCTGCGTGGTGGCAAGTGTGTCCGTCTTTTTCAAGGACTGGCAGATCAGCAAACCACTTATTTTGAAGACCCATCCGAACCTGCATTGAAATGGCAATCTGATGGAGCAACCCACTTGCACCTCGTTGATTTGGATGGTGCATTCAGTGGCAGTAACGAAAACCTTAACGCAGTTCGTTCTATTCTTAAAAAAGTTAACTTGAAAGTTCAACTCGGTGGAGGAATGCGGAATTCTGAGTCCATTGAACGTGCTCTTTCACTGGGATTATCGAGGGTAATCGTTGGTACCCGGGCATGTAGTGACCCAGATTGGGTTAAGGACTTGGTCGAAAAATTTGGGGCAGATCGAATTGTTGTTGGAATCGATGCCAGAGATGGAAAAGTGGCTACCAAAGGATGGGTAGAAACCACCAACACTTTAGCAACTGATCTTGCCCAGCAAGTACAGGATCTCGGAATACGATGGATAATACATACGGATGTTGCCACTGACGGTGCAATGCAAGGCCCGAACTTTGAAGCTCAGCAAAAGATGGCACTCGCTGCTCCCTCTTGCAATATCATCGCCTCCGGGGGAGTAACGACTGAGAATGATGTTTTTAAACTTCGTGATCTATCCACCGAAATCCCCAATCTCGAGGGCGTAATCATTGGGAAAGCCCTGTATGAAGGTTCAGTTCAACTGAAACACTTGATTTCATAGCACATCTTTTCTTATTCTTGACGATCTGGTAACAGAAATAAACTTGCAAAGCTCAATTCCTCTCCTTTGATTCGGAATCATTACCCTACTTCCCAACCCTACAAAGATTTAAATCATACTTTATTATGACAAAGCTCACTTTTGACATCGATTTTAACAAAGACCCGGAAGAAATTCTTCGGGAAATCCAAGAACGAGCCAAAGAAGAAGTCGCCAAGCGTGAATCAAAAGAAAAGACTAAAATTTACCTGAGCAATTTACACAAACGGGTAAATGAGGACTTAGGCACAAAGTACGCCTCCATCAACGATCTGATTCGGGCACTTTCAGCTCACGCAAATCCCAAAAGCCGTTCCAAAACTCAGGCAATTAGTCCCACTGGGCGAAGGATTACTGTTTCAATGAACAAAGAAATTTTTGATGAAATCAAAGATTTGCTTACTCAACCTAATCCCAACAAAGCAGCTATTGCCCGACAAACTGGCGTAAGTGTCGTTCAAGTCAGAAAAGTTGCTACTGGTGGTTATGATAAAAAATTCGAGGGCGAATCCTTACCAGACAAGCCTTCAATTTCCCCTGCCCCCAAGCTATCCTCTGATTTTGCTTCTAATACCCCAGCACCACCTCCAGCTCCATCGCTTGGACTCCCACCGATTCCCGATACACCCCCTCCCGCACCTGAGCCTCCTCACCCTGAACCGGTCGCCGAAGAGCCTTTGCTGCTACCTCCATCCTTTGGTGAAGGGGAAGCTGATATCCCCGCCCCGATTGCTCCTCCCCCTGCTCCATCCCTTGATCTTCCACCGATTTCCGATGCTCCCCTTACTGCACCATCTCTAACTCCTGGGACTCCTCCTAAACCTTCCTCAAGTATGGCTAAAAAAACCCATGGTGCTAGTGGGCAACCAGGCGGCACAAAATTTTCTCTCAAATCAGGTAAAAAGAAGACCACAGGATTGAAAATTACCCGGCCTCCCATGAGACCACCTTCAGCTTGATTAATTAATTACTTCATCGATTGCACTTGTCGCGAATTGGTAAATTTTTTAATTTAATTCCTTTGCGGGGCCGTAGCTCAGTTGGAAGAGCGCCACAATGGCATTGTGGAGGTCGTCGGTTCGATCCCGATCGGCTCCACCATTCCTTCAGCTGTCTTACATAAATTTTTTTAATTAATTCATGAAGGAAGTTTGGGTTACTGGAATAGGATTTATAACCAGCATTGGTAACGACCGAAGCAGCGTCACAGACAGTTTGCTCAATCTTAAGCATGGAATCGTAAATCCTCCGGACTTTCAGGTTCCAGAATCCCCTGTTAAGGTTGCTGGAACCATCAAGGAGTTTGATGTTGAACCTGCCGATCCTGAGGACTGGACATACCCTGAATCATATCGGGTTCCAAGGGCAACTATTAGAAGTTTTTCGCCCCATGTACTTTATGCTTGGTGTGCAGTTCAACAAGCAATTGAAGATGCTGGGTTATCTGAGGAAGATTTAAAAAGTACCGACTCCGGAATTTACACCGCATCTGGTGGTTCCATGCGCTCAATTCATCGCCACCTCGAAAAGATGGACCGTAAAGGTATCATGACCTGCAACCCCCTTGGGAGTGTCGCATCAATTGCCGGTACGCTCACTTTTAATCTAGTTGCTGCCCTT
>JAYQBI010000070.1:0-6831 GCA_038137235.1 Opitutales bacterium
CAGGGCAATCGCTCCAATTGCAGGCAAAACGACAGGGAGTTGATCGAGAGTCATTTGATTATTTATAGGTTAGGCTGGTAATAATCGATCAGTGATCGAAAATGATAGAATCCGATCGTGTATGTTCGAAATTGTTTCCCTTGGCAAGTAAGTAGTTTATAACGAACTATATTCAAAGTTGTCGTTCAATCTTGCAAATTAAAGGGTGAGTGATTGGATGAGTACATGAAAGTTTACTGCGGGATAATTGTTTCTATAGTTTTCCTCTTGTGTGCTTGCCAAAATTCAAAACGGCAAAGTTTTTCAAATGTACATTCAAGCACAACCGTGACAGCGGGTTGGGAAAATCAAGTAGGTGGCGGAGCATACCAAGTAAGTGCTGAAGAATACAAAGATAATTTTGAATCCCGCTACGGTCTTCTACACCTTAAATCGGAAAATGTTCCTTTTACGGGACGAATTCTGATGGTGGATATTGGAGAGAATGGAGAATATGTATCCAGTGACGAGTCATGGGTTGATGGACGGAAAGACGGTAAGAGTTCAAAGTGGTTTTCTAATGGGGTAAAAATGTATGAGCGTAATTACAAACGCGGGAAATGGCATGGAACCGTGACCCGTTGGTGGCCTAATGGTCAAAAAATGTATGTTCGGGCATATTCTTACGGGGCAAGGCATGGGAAAGAAGCAACTTGGAGATCTGATGGAACTCCCATAACTCTTCCCGAAGGTGGCATTTCTGGAACTCAGCCCAAGTCGTCATCTAATGCAGATTGGAGCAGCAGTGTCGACACTTCTCCCGCTGAAACTAAAAGCGATAACTTTGACCAACTGTCATCGAACACCGATGACTTAGGCTCATTTCCCTCCGAAGACCCTACTTTACCCGGACTCGGTGAAAATTCTAACGAAGATGGGCTTGGTTCGTTAGATGATAACAATGATGACTTAGGCTCTTTACCTGAAATGCAGGAAGCTGAACTGGAACCCAGTACTCTTTCTTTGGAGCCCTCTGCATTGCCAGAATTAACAGAGGAAACTTCCCTCAATGAATTACCTCAGTTAAGTGACGATGAATCACTGCCTCCCCTGCCATCCGAGGATGCACCTCTTGAAAGTGATTTACCCCCGCTTTTACCTTCCGCAGATCCCGTCAGTGAATTTCCTTCTTTGCCTGGCGGAGATACAGCGGAGGAATTGCCTCCCTTGCCCGATAGTGTTGATGGCACTGGCTTTGATGATTTACCCCCACTTCCGCCTTTGCCTTAAGCTTTTGAATTATTTTAAAATGTCGGTACTTCCGACTCATATTTGGATTACAAATTGAGATAGTAATAGTTCAAACTCAGGGATTACAAAGATGATAGAAGAAGAAAACAATCAGCGTAGAAAGTTTATTCGTGTAGCGACCATCGGAGCCTCCGCTGCTTGTGGCATTTTTCCTCTTGCAGCCGGACTCCCCGCTCTACTTGATCCTGTAAAAAAGTCTTCAGGCAGTGATGATTCAGTGCCTTGGTCTCGCGTGGCACCACTTGCGTCTCTTCCTGCAGATGGTACTCCAGCCAAGTTTGAAGTTGTTCAGGAGAGGGTTGTTGACGCGTGGACAACTTACAAAGATGTTCCAGTGGGTGCGGTTTATTTAACTCGTATTGATGACCAGGTAACAGCCTTTAACCTAAAGTGTCCTCATCTTGGTTGTGCAATTGATTACCGTAAACAAACAGACGATTATTTCTGTCCCTGCCATAATAGTTCCTTTGCACTAGATGGATCTGTCACTACCAAGAATAGCCCAAGTCCCAGACCAATGGATACCATGGAAACTAAAGTGGAAGCCGGCCATGTTTGGATACGCTTTCAACATTTTAGACCGAACATTGCTGAAAAGATACCTTTGTCATGAAAGCTATTTTCGATTGGCTCGACGATCGTTCGGGTTACCGTAACCTTTTGCATGAAGTTCTCTATGAAAAAGTTCCTGGTGGAGCTCGATGGAGATATGTTTGGGGAAGTTGTCTGACATTTGCTTTTTTTACTCAGGTCGTTACCGGAACATTGCTTTGGATGTTTTACAGTCCAAGTGCCCAAACTGCTTGGGAAAGTGTTTATTTCTTGCAATATCAGGTCTGGGGAGGGTGGTTTTTGCGTGGTGTTCACCACTACATGGCACAGGCAATGATTGTACTGCTGGTGCTTCACTTGATGCAGGTTGTAATTGATGGGGCCTATCGTGCGCCCAGGGAATTAAATTTTTGGTTTGGGTCCTTGATGTTGGGGGTTACTTTAGCCCTTTCACTTACCGGTTACCTTCTTCCATGGGATCAAAAGGGATATTGGGCTACTGCAGTTGCAACCAATTTAATGGCAGAAGTACCATTGGTTGGCTCAGCGATTCAAAAAATAGTGGTAGGAGGTGTCGAATACGGTCACCATACCCTGACCCGATTCTTCGCACTTCATGCTGGGGTGCTCCCAGCTATGCTCATTGGCTTGGTTGTAGTGCATATTTATCTATTCCGCAAGCACGGCATACATGTTAAAGAGCCAAGACCAAAGAAAGATTCATATTTTTGGCCTGATCAGATTCTCAAAGATGCAATCGCGTGCCTTGCGGTTCTATTAGCCGTTGTTGCTCTTACAGTATATTTTAAAGGTGCACCGCTTGGTCCACCAGCAGATCCTGCAAACGAATTTCCTGCTAGGCCAGAATGGTATTTCCTCTTCTTATTCCAACTTCTCAAATATGTTCCTGCTTTCTGGGGTGCGATAATTATTCCTGCGTTTTTAGGATTATGGATCTTTTTGCAGCCATTCATAGGGGCAAGCCGGCCAGGCCACCAATTAAACATTGGCTTTTGGTGGACCTTAATTGCAGGATCGGTCGCCTTGACTCTTCTGGCCTTTTCCGAGGATCGTGCAAACATGCGTCACTCTGCCGCGCTTGAGGAAGCGAACTGGCAAGCTGACCGCGTTATTTCAATTGTTGAGAAGCAGGGCATTCCGCCCGAGGGTGCAGTCAGTTTATTAAGGAAAGACAGGCAAAATAGAGGAAGAGTCCTCTTTGCCGCTCAGTGTGCAAGTTGCCATCGGTATAATGGTCATGACGGAAGAGGTTATCCGGTTGATGATATGCAGTCTGCTCCAGAATTGGCTGGATTTGCTAGCGTCCAATGGATTTCCAAGCTTTTAAACCACGAACATTATGTGTCGGAAGAATATTTTGGCGGCACCTCATTCAAAGATGGAACAATGGCGAGGAAAGTACTCGCGAAATACACACCCGAGGAAAACGCTTTGCTGCCCAAAATTGCTCGGTTGCTATCTGATATGGCTGAACTTCCCTATCAAGAGCCTTTATCAGAAGATGAAAGAGAAGAATTATTAGCTCTTTTCTATAATGACGATGAAGTTTTTCAGGATGGGTTAGCTTGTATTGATTGCCATGATATCGATTCAGAGGGTGATGGATATGCGCCAGACCTGACCGGATACGGTTCCGATGAGTGGACTGTTGCCTTCATAAAAAATCCAGAGGATGAGCGGTTTTATGGAGATGAGAACGACCGCATGCCCTGCTACGGACATGATGAAAAATTAACCGATGAAGAAATCCAAATACTATCTGATTGGATAAGATCTAATCCAGTTAGGTAGCTCGTTGATCTGGGATGATTTTATTTCAGATGCTCTCGAATCCAAGATTCATCCCCCAACTTTTCCACAATTCTTCCTTTGGTCAGGTTTGAATCAATGATGCAGGTATACCTATCATCCAACGGTCAACGAACAGGTCCTCATAGTGTGGAAAGTATACAATCATGGTTACATTCAGGTGAAGTTAATCTGACCAGTCCTGCTTGGTTTGAGGGGTGTTCAAGCTGGGTTAGGGTCGCTGATATACCTGGAGTTCAACTTCATCGTGAAAGCCAGGCATTACCACTTTCTGCGGAGAAGCCTCCCGTTCAGTTGCATATATCCCGCGACGGCTCAAATTTTGGACCATACTCCGTACCTCAGGCCGCCGAATTCCTCAAGGCCGGTCAATTACTTCCTACAGATTATGCAATGGTTGTCGGTCATACCCAGTGGAAAAACCTCCAAGACCTCCTCACTGAACTCAATCCACCGGTTGCTTCAAATGTCACTTATTCTCCGGTGACTTCTTCAAATGCCCCAAGTCCAAAAACAAAGCAGTCAATCGGTTCCAAAAGCCGATCAAAATCAGTAAAAGTCAAAGGCCTCAACCAGAATTCTTCTCAGTACAAAGTTAAAGAAAAAAGCCTACTTTCTAAATTGATTGCGACTTGTGTGGTTTTTCTTGTTACATTTTTAGTGGTTGGTGGCTCCACTCTTGGTGCTTATTTGATCGCACCCATGCAGGTTGGTCCCGTTGCCAGAAAGTTTGGAGTGCCAATTGACAAATGGTTTCCCGGCAGGGAACTTGATAATGTTGAGATTGTGGAGGCTCCGCCGGGCAGGCTTCAGGATATACGAATTGGCAAAGAACAATGGCACCATATAAATTCTTCAGGTATTAAGCTTCTCCCCATTGATGGCGATGTGGGCTTACAGGTTATTTCATCGATTGATGAAAAACTTGCAATGAATGATGATGATTTAAAAGTTCTCCTTTTAATTGCTCAACATCTCGTCATTCTCGATCTTACAAAATCAGCTGTCACAGATGAAGGACTGGCCGTGCTTAAGAAATTTCCAAACCTGCAAAAGCTCACCCTGGAGGGATCAACAAAAATTACCACAGAAGGCGTTCGGCATCTTGCAGAAATCTCAAGCCTTGAAAAGCTCAACCTGGTAAGGGTTAAACTAGATGATTCTGCTGTTGATTTCTTATCTACGATGAAAGGCTTGCGTGAGGTTTACCTTTATCAGACTCAACTTTCAGATGAAGCGATCCAAAGGTTAAAAGATGCAAGACCGCAGATGTTTGTTAATGCTGGCTAGTTCTTTTTCGTAATTACTTTTGACTTTCTTGCGGGAAAGCAGGCTTGGCAAATCGTGCAATGCAACCCATAACAAGCTCGAGCTTGGCAGTGCTCTCGTCCGTAGTAAATAATTTGCAGATGCAAGTCATTCCATCTTTTTTTAGGGAAATGCCTCTTCAGATCTTTTTCTGTCTGGATAACACTTTTACCGGAGGTTAATTTCCACCGCTGAGCAAGACGGTGAATGTGAGTATCAACTGGAAATGCGGGATGCCCAAACGCCTGAGACATGACCACAGATGCAGTTTTGTGACCTACTCCAGGCAATTTTTCCAGGTCCTCAAAATTAGCAGGTACCTTAGAATTAAATTCTTCAAGTAAGATGATTGAAAGATCCCGGATTGCCTGAGCTTTTCTAGGTGCTAGGCCGCACGGGCGGACAATGCCATTAATCCGATCAACCGGAACCGTCGCCATCGTTCTAGGATTATCAGCAAGCTCAAATAGAGCTGGAGTTATTTTATTTACCCGCTCATCTGTACATTGGGCAGATAAGAGTACAGCTAAAAGTAGCGTGTAGGAATCATGGTGATGAAGAGGAATGGGTGGGTTAGGATATAACGCATCCAGTTTTTGATCAATGTAACGGATTCGCTCCTTAAGATTCATCCACTAAAAATGGAAATAATAATACTCGATACTATTTTTTATAATTAGCGGCTTCCTCCGAGCCCGAAGTGGAAGAACCTTTAGAGTAAGAGTGTGCACCCATTCCTGCAAGTTGTCCGTTTTGAACAATCAAATAAGGATCCCGTATTGGTGAGCCATCGAAAAAACTTTCAAGGATTTCCCGCACGCCGGCTGCATACCTAGCTTGTGCTGAAAGGGAAGTGCCTGAGGTGTGCGGAGTCATGCCATGGTGAGGCATACTTCGCCAGACATGGTCATTTGGTGCAGGCTGTGGAAACCAGACATCTCCAGCATAGCCACTAAGCTGTCCAGAATGAAGTGCCCGGGCAATGGCTTCCCGATCACAAATTTTTCCCCGGGCAGTATTCACAATGTATGCTCCTTTTCTCATTTTTCCGATCATTTCATCATCGAAGAGATGTTCAGTTTCGGGGTGAAGGGGACAATTGATCGTTACAACATGACAAACCGACACCAAGGACTCTACGCTTTCGTGATGGGTAAGATTAAGTTCTTCCTCGACCTCCTTTGGTAGGCGGTGTCTGTCGAAATAATGAAGGTGTACATCGAAGGGTTTCATCTTCCGTAATACATCGAGGCCAATTCTCCCAGCAGCAACTGTTCCGACATGCATTCCCTCAACATCATAGGATCGATGAACAGCATCTGCAATGTTCCACCCTCCCTCATTAACAATTCTGTGCTGGTTATGGTAATCGCGTACGAGCGAAAGAATCATCATCACAACATGCTCGGCAACAGATCGGGAATTGCAGTAGGTTACTTCAACCACATCGACATTGTGATCCATAGCTGCTTGTAAATCAACATGGTCAGAGCCAATACCTGCGGTGATTGCCATTTTTAAGTTGGGGGCGGACTCGATGCGCTCACGGGTAAGGTAGTAGGGGTAAAAAGGTTGAGAGAATACGATGTCAGAATCAACAAGTTCTCGGTCTGCTCGACAGCCTTCGCCTTCTTTATCTGAAGTAACAACAAAGGTATGACCCGCATCCTCAAGAAACTTTCTTAGCCCAAGTTCGCCCGACACGCACCCGAGAAGATGACCAGGGATAAAGTCGATTGCTTTCGGACTGGGCAGGCTCATGCCATCAGGGTAATTTGTCAAAATTGGTAGATCATTTAGAGGATAGCTGCTTGGCATTCCCGTTTGAGGATCATCATACAGTATGCAAAG
>JAYQBI010000071.1:0-6793 GCA_038137235.1 Opitutales bacterium
GCCTTACTCCGCTCCATGAATTACCCAAAGAACTGAACTTTGCAGATGACGATGAAGTGGCCAGTTTTGGTGGTCTTATTACTAAAGAATGTGGCAAGATTCCCGCTCCACTAGAAAAGTTTAGTCTTGGTAACATTGAAGTTACCATACTCGAAGCTGATGATACCAGGATTGGATTGGCAGAAGTTCGTCTACTTGAAATACAAGAGTAACTTCCTTACTAAACCCGAAAGAGCATCTAGTTAATCTCTGGGAAAAAGAATTGTTTTCGGCCCTAATTCAACTCCGCTAAGGCGATCACCCCAGTCCAACCTCCCTGACCATTTTTCCGCAGGAATTTGCCCTAAGCATTTGCATATCTTCGCATGGGCAGAAGGCATTACCGGAGCGAGTAACTCATTAGCAAGTCGCAGTCCCTCGAGCATGGTAGCGAGGCTGGTTGCTAGTCTTTTTTTATCCTCTTCCGTTTCTGATTTAGCCAATTTCCATGGTGCTCTATCATCGGCATATTTGTTGATTGATCTAACAAAACCCATGGTTTCTTCCAAAGCTAAGTGAAACTGATAAGAATTCAAAAGTTGAAGCGTCCTGGACGAAACATCTTCCCATCGATCCTGCAAATTCTTTTCCAGTGCCTCCTGCAATTCCTGCTCGGGGGCAATTCCGTTAAAGTACTGATGGCACATATGGAGCAAGCGGCTAACTAGATTCCCGAGGTCATTACCCAGTTCTCCCTTGTAACGCGAGGAAAACCTTTCTAAAGAAAATTCCGCATCTTGCCCTACAGTCATCTCCCGCATCACAAAAAAACGGAATGCATCAGCACCGTACTGATCTGCTAAGCCTAAGGGGCTAACCGTTTCACCGGTGCTTTTTGACATTTTTGCCCCAGAAGATGTCCACCAACCATGAGCAAGAATTTGTCGAGGTACTTCCAGCCCACAGGCCTTAAGCATGATTGGCCAGTACACGGCATGTGGAGGTGCCAGAATGTCTTTCCCAATAACATGAACATCTGCCGGCCAATATTCATTGAATTGATCTGTGCCAAAGCCTGCCGCCGTGACATAATTCACTAATGCATCAAACCAAACATAAGTGACAAAATCGGGATCAAATGGAAGAGGAATTCCCCAGGACAGCCTCTCCTTAGGTCTGGAAATACAAAGATCGTTAAGCGGTTCCTTAAGAAATTCCAAGACCTGAGATTTTCGGAATTCAGGCTGAATAAAGTCGGGACAAGACTCAATATGATGAATCAGCCAATCTTGATAATTACTTAATTTAAAAAAATAATTTTTCTCTGTTATGCGGGTTACCTGACCGTAAATTTCAGGCCACATACCATCAACTTTATCTTTTTCCTGAAGAAATTGTTCTGCACGGGTGGAGTAAAACCCTTTATACTCGTCCATGTAAATATCTCCAGCTTCATACAATTTTTGCAATAGCTCAGTAACGACTAACTTGTGACGGGGCTCGGTCGTTCGAATGTAATCATCATGGGAAATATCAAGTTTGGTAAGCACTTCTTGAAACTCTGAAGCAATTCGGTCACATCTTAATTGCGGCTCGATTCCTTCATCTTCTGCACCCTTTTGGACTTTTTGTCCGTGTTCATCCAAGCCGGTGACAAATTTCGTAGTCACTCCAGACAGTCGTTTTGTCCTTACGATTACATCTGCAAGAATTTTTTCATACGCATGCCCCAAATGGGGCGAACCATTAGCATAATCGATTGCTGTTGTGAGATAGAAGCTCTTCATCTTATTTTTCGATCATAAGCATTCTTCCCAAAAGAACCATTCAATTCATGCTTTCCATGGTTGACTTGAGTGCCACATGATCATTTGATTAATTTGTAGAGCATTGTCTTATGCTCTATCAGGGAATTCCTTTTTTTCTCTTTCACCTCTTATAGGCTTTTTATTAAGTCGAGCAAACCCTCTCACTCAGAATGAGCGAAACTGAACATACTGAGTCCAACACCCTTCAGGTTGAAGGAATATTGGACATTAACGAGAATAAATCCGGTGTATTGCTTGACCCCGCACGTGGGGGCAAGACCACTCCCAATGATCCTTTTTTACCCAAGGAACTTATAAGGCGGTTTAAGCTGAAGAAAGGTTCTTTTATTCAGGCAGATGGAATACAAAATCTTAACAGACCAAGCCCAAAGGTTCGCTTCATCCACACCGTTGACGGCCTCTCCCTAAAAGACAGGAAAGCACTTTTCCGTTTCGATCAACTAACCACCATTCAGCCTAAAGAAAAACTCAATTTGGAGTGCAAAGACGGAAGAATGACCACCCGAGTTCTTGATCTTTTCTGCCCTCTTGGCAAAGGTCAGCGTAGCTTAATTGTAGCACCTCCACGAGCTGGAAAAACAACGATCCTTCACGACATAGCCAAAGGAATCGAAGAAAATCATTCTGACTGCCATCTCATGGTTTTACTTGTTGATGAAAGGCCCGAGGAAGTTACCGATTTTCGGCGCACTGTTCCCGCAGAAATTTTCGCCTCTTCTAATGATGAGGAGGTGAAAAGCCACTTGCGCATGGCAGAACTTGCGATCGAGCGTGCAAAACGGCTCGTTGAAAATAAGAAGGATGTTGTCTTGCTTATGGATTCGATTACGAGACTCTCCAGGGCCTACAATGCCGCATCAGGGAAAAGTGGCCGAACAATGACTGGGGGACTCGATGTTCGTGCGATGGAAAAACCCAGGCAGATTTTTTCCTCCGCCCGCAACTCCGAAGAGGCAGGTTCTCTAACTATCATTGCCACTGCTCTTGTTGAAACTGGCTCAAAAATGGACGAATTAATCTTTCAGGAATTTAAGGGAACAGGTAATAGCGAAATTGTCTTAGACAGAAAAATTGCAGAACTTAGGCTATGGCCCGCACTTAATCTTGCTTCCTCAGGAACTCGCAAAGAGGAGGACTTACTTGACCCGAAGGTTTTGGAGAAAACATCTTTTCTTCGCCGTGCAATGTCTCCAATGAAAGTAATTGATGCAACTGAAACTTTGCTTGAGCGCATGTCTAAAACGAAGACAAATAAAGAGTTTCTTGAGCTCATTCAAACGGCATAACGCGTTGACATTCGTTGGTTAAAACCGCATTTTCTATCCTTTTCTTTTACATCTACGCACCGGTAATTTCATGCAGAACTTTTCCAATCAATGCCTTGACCTGGCGAGGTCACTTCTTGGCAACAACCTCAAGCACATCAATCCTGACGGCACCGTTACCCCAGCCAACGGTGAAGACCCACGTGCCGACGAACCAGGACATGCTGCACTTGCTATTGGTGAATTCTTTCGTGCCTCAGGAGAAGTCGATCTAGAAGGGCACGACTTGTTTGATCTTTCTGCTCGTTGCATTACCCAACAAGCATTCAATGAGGAATCTCACGAAAATGGCCTGGCCTATGCTGCACTTGGGTTGTTGTCTTTCGGTGCCTCAAAGGAGCGTAATTCAGTCTGGGAAAGATTAACTGACCCAACCCGTGAACAGCTGGACAATTGCCTGCTTGCGCGCAGTGATCATGAAGATCACTTTCAGGCTTTCAATGTTGCTAAATCAGTAGCTCGATTCAGTTTCGGACTCACTAAAAAAGACGATACTGGAAAAGTCATTGATCGTTTCGTAGACCGCATTCAGGCAAACGGGACTGGTGGGTTTTGCAACGACGATCCTAAAGGAATACATGGGGTATTTGACCTTTACGGTCTGTTGTCTTTCATTTTTATCAGGCAGGCGTTGCAATTACATGCAAATGTGCATTTGAAAGACCGCAAGCTGCCGAAACTTAGAACTTTTGCTGAGAGGTATTTAAAGCTTCTCCCCGACATGACGAGACAGGATGGCTTAGGTTGGAGCTATGGACGGTCCGTTGGTGCATATGGGCAACTTCATTGCATAAGCCTTATTCTTCAGGCAATGCGAGACCAGTGGGTATCTCCTGATAAGCACGCCCTCTACCTCGATACTCTCCGGCGCCTCTTCCAATACTTTTTCGTGACCTTTCTTGATCAAGAGAATGGTGAACTTGTCATTCGGGATGATGAAAGAAATACTGTTAACAACCACACCACCAGGATGGCAAATTTTGATGCCGCAAGGTATCTCTGCCAATGGTCCCGCTTGGCCAAGGTAATTGGCGGATCTATGTCCGTTCCTGCTCCTTCTCGTTCAT
This sequence comes from Opitutales bacterium, assembly GCA_038137235.1. GTDB lineage: Bacteria > Verrucomicrobiota > Verrucomicrobiia > Opitutales > Seribacteraceae > Chordibacter. Next base: position 4,201 of record JAYQBI010000071.1, read on the forward strand.
CTACTGGTGGGAAATTCGTGCCTTTTGACAAATCTCACCGCAAGGAGCATGGTCTATTTTTGTTCCGAGACGAAAATATAGGTGTCCAGTACCAAATGCCTCTAATTGGGCCTGGTCCAGTAACAACCTCTGACAATCTTGCCTTCCCACATTGTCCTGGTATTTTTGATTGGGCAGTTAATAAGTACCTGCCTGTGATGATGCCCGAACTCACTTTTGGTGACAATGTCATCATTCCTTCATTTTATGGCAAGAACTGCGTGACGGGAATTGGACAAAAAAAATCTCTCTACTTCCGTTTCAATCAGCCTGAATTGGTTCGAACTGATGGTACTTTTGCCAATGGTATAGGAACTTGTCAGGTACAATGGACATTTGGAGGCGGAATAGTTTCGTCTGAATTTGTTTTTCAGGTTAAAAACCCAATCTCAATGGATCGGATGCGCCTCGCACTCGTCATTGGTTCACCCCATTCATCTCACCGCCTCGGTACAACTCTGCGACAAGGTGCAGAAGGTCTCCGAGCAAATGTTGAAGTTGATGACTTTCAAGCAAGCTGGTCAGCTTTTGAGGCAGTTTCTGACAACCTTGATTATCGTGGCTACTCTGGAAATATTCATTACGTACAGTTTCTGGCTCGGGATCACCCACTGATTATGCGCCCAGGTCAGCAATATAAATTAATTCTCTCCTATCGCCCAGATGTTGCCTTTGCTGACGAATAACTGAGGATGATCATTGGTCATCTTCAGTTATAATTCATGCAAATATCTTAATCCGTTATGCTATCCGTCCGCGTCATACCGTGTTTAGACGTTGATGCAGGCCGAGTCGTAAAAGGTGTGCAGTTTAAGGAAATTCGAGATGCAGGAGACCCGGTGGAAATTGCATGTGCTTATGAAAAGCAGGGAGCAGACGAACTGGTGTTCCTTGATATCACCGCTTCGAGTGATGAAAGAGAAACCATGCGGGATGTTGTCGAACGAACTGTCGAGACTTGCTTTATGCCAGTTACCGTGGGTGGCGGGATTCGCAAACTTGATGATGTAACATCTATGCTTTTAGCTGGTGCCGATAAAGTCAGCATGAATACAGCGGCCATTCTTAACCCGAAATTGGTCGATCAAGCCAGTAGTAAATTTGGAAACCAATGCATCGTTGTAGCCATTGATGCTAAAAGGCGGAACGATCACAAGGGTTGGCTCGTGTACACTCACGGTGGACGTAATGAAACTGAGCTTGATGCAGTTAAGTGGGCAAAGGAAGTTGTTGACCGTGGTGCGGGAGAAATTCTTCTCACCAGCATGGATTGTGATGGTACTAAAAATGGCTATGATCTTGAACTTACATATGCAATTAGTCAGTCGGTTCAGGTTCCTGTAATTGCATCCGGAGGGGTTGGCAATCCCTCTCACATGAAAGACGGTGTTTTAAAAGGAAAAGCAAGTGCAGTTTTGGCAGCAAGTATTTTCCATTTTGGAGAATGCTCTATACCGGAGACGAAAAGGGTTATGCATGAAGCCGGAATTCCAGTTAGGCTGTAAAGAGACGCGATGCTAAATTTGATTGGAAAAGATGATTTCAATTTTGTTTATTCTTCTTCAAGCAAACTAGCGAAATCTTCAATGTAAAGCTTGGCTATTTTCTCTACAGAGAAATTTTTCGCAGTCTTCACTGCACGATCAGCGTAAATCGATAGAGAACTTTTACTCATTAAATCCAAGAGGCACATAGCAAGTTCTTCGTCACATTGGCCGGAATTTTCGTCAAAGCAAAAGCCATTCTCCGATGGTTTGATGAAGTCCTTAAAGCATGGAAGCGAGGAGACAATTGGCACACACCCGAAACTCATTGCTTCCAATATTGCAAGCCCGAAGGTTTCTCCTTTTTTAGCAAAGGATGGATAGACAAATAGCTCAGCTTCTTTGTATTGCTTAATTAAATCACTTTCTAAAAAAATTGGGCCGTCAATTTCTACGGATTCCCCTGCCCTCTTTTTCACCTCTCTAAAAAAGGATTCACCTCCCCCACCCTGTGACTCCTCCCATGGCCCAATGATTCTAAGGCTCCATTCATTTTTAAATTCACTGGGAATTTTCTCCCACGCCTTGAGTAAGTTGAGAATTCCCTTTTCAGGATGAATCCGCCCTGCGTATAGTACTTTCTTCGAATGCTTTTGATAAGAATTTAAATCATCGGGAAACGAAAATGGTAATGGATACGGTAGAGTTCTTACCCGTTCATCCATCTCAGTTAATTCAGCTTGAGCAGCCGCAGTAATTACCTTACTCGGAGTCTGAAAGCGAGCCGCTTTCGAATATAATCGTAACTGACCCTTGGGAAATCGGCCGACATGGACATAAATTTTTCCAAATCTTTTTTTGGGAATTATAATGGGTGCCCAGAATGCATGAGTGACAAGAATATCGCTCTTGGGTAATACTTTTCCAGCTCTGAGAACATAGGCTAGTTCTTTTAATTTTAAAATGTATGGATTATTGCTCGCATCAGCACCCGTGACCCTGACATGGAGAACGCCATTAATTTTTTCTTCCTTCGGCAATCCGTCGCAATGTCTTGAAATATGAACAAC
>JAYQBI010000072.1:0-6761 GCA_038137235.1 Opitutales bacterium
TCTGGGTTTGAAACCTTGGCCTTGGCCCAGTTGTTGTCTTTGCCCTCGATCGGGGCGGGCATTATGCCCGTAATGTTGAATCCCCTAGGTGTGAATTCATCTCCGAGTTTCCTGATATAGTGGTTTAGAGCAGCCTTGGCTGCCCCGTATGGTGCTGCACCTTTTCCATTTACGGCACTGGAAGAGGAAATATGAATAATGGTTGCCGATTGATTTGCCGCGGAATAACTCTCCATCAAAATCCGGTTGATTTGAACGATCGAAAAGAAATTAAGCTGAAAGACTTCCTCCCAATCTTCAGCTTTTGCAGTTGCGTGATGGATTCCGAGATTTCCGCCTTGTGCGTGAACGACGATATCGGGCAGGTTGGTCAAATTTGATAGAGTTTTACTAACTTTGCTTTTGGACTGAAGATCAAAGCAAAGGAAGGGCAGATTGATATCAATTTCCTTGGAGTATTCCATTAGTTTAGATTTGTTTCTACCAGCCAGCACAACCTCTGCACCTGATTTCGACAAGGTTTTGCCAATGGCAACCCCCAAATTGCTTGTTCCCCCAATTATGAGTGCATGCTTTCCTTTGAGATCGGTTGTCATTTAGGTAAAAAGGATTCCAGGAGATTCTTTAAATTGAATTCGTTAGCAGGGAGTTGCTCGTAAAGAATTTTTTCATGTGAAAAAGAGTTTGCTTAACGGAATTGAGCTTCTTGCCTGAAAGAATTCGTCTCTTGCTTGAAGTGGGGTGGAAATCATTTAGGAGAATATAGCACCACTTTAGACGAATAATCCGGTTAATAAGAGGCAGTCTTTTTAGCAAGCAATCCATGACATTGGTAGAGAAGATTTCAGACAAAGTCGAAATTAGATTATCAAACTCCTTCCAAGGGGCAGGGAACGCAGGTTGAGTAAAGAAATCTGCAATTGTCTTGGCCGGATCGTCCCATCCGGCGTATTCAAAATCAAAAAAAGCTAGCTTTCCATCTTTATCAAGTTTTGCATTATGCAATCCGAAGTCGGAGGGGGAAATGATCTTCTCATCCGGTTTCAGCTCCTTGTTGAAATCAGGATGAGAGATAAGTTCTTTCGCGAGGTTCTTGTATTCTTCATCCAACTCGGTCATCAAAAAAGATCTGATCTCTTCCGGAATTATTTGGTTGTGAGCCTGCCAATAATCCCGCCGGTTCTGCAACAATGCAAGGTGCGCCCTCAAAGAAAAAGCCGCCTCTGACCCATCAGGGAGACTTTTGGCTTCAATTGAATGTTTTCCAACTTGAATGTTTTTCAAGAAGGAGAAGCATTGCATCCAATAACTTTCACTCGGAATAAGCTGGGAGTCAAAATCAGCACCTTCGATCCAATCTAGGCAGACCACTCCGGCTGTCCGATCTTTGGCAATTAACGCCGGCGAAGCTTTGATTTCGATGGATTCCAAATATTTCAAGAAAGCCACTTCTTGCCCGAACCGGTCTCGCGAGTCGTGAGTATCCCTGTGATAAACTTTTCCTAAAATCGCCTCTTCTTCGATCGTGATTTTATAAACGCAATTATTTCCGCCTCTTTTTACTTGCTTGAAATCGGTTGGCTCGCATTTACCAACTTCTTGCAACAGACTCTGGAAGCACTTCAAATGTTGATCGTAAGGCAGGGTCGCCCAATTTTTTTTTACAGGATCGGATGACAAAGAGGCGTGTCCGTTTTTCAAAAGCTTCCGAGCTTCATCCCAGTGCATCACTGAGGGAAGAGTACTATGCTTTTTCCCAAAGAGAACTTTTTGAGTCATTACCGGGAACCTTGAATGCTCCAACACCTGCACCAAATCATCAACGAAAATTGAGCAATTCTCTCTTTCGATGCGCTCGATTTTCTTTTCTAAACTGATTTCAAAAAAACAATTTTCCGAAGAAAGCGAGTCAGGGGCGAGAACACCTTTTTCCGAGAGCCATTGAAGTGCCGCCTTATGCAGGTTGATTTCTTCGCCCCAAGCGGGAAAAAGGGTTCTGTGACTGATGAGTACTAATTTATGTCCAAGTGCAACCGCTTCTTTTAGGAATGCGGGAAAGCCCTCGAAAAGCTCAGCGGAGGAAAGGCCAACACCGTATACTTTTCCCTGCGTTTGAGTCCACTCGAGGTTTCCGTTTTTCTTTCCCAGAAAGAAATCCTTCACCACTTGCTTCGTTTTTTCCCCCTTTGGAATCGAGAGACCTTCTTGCGAAGCGATTTTCCTGAAGGACTGCTCATGGCAAGCGATAGTGTTGTCAAAATCGATCCCGATGATCATCGTTTCGGCTTGGTGCTTTTTCCCAAATAACTGGGAGTCACTTTAAAAGGTAATGAGGCTATGTATGCTTTCTCCGGATCTCATTCTTGCAACAGCTTGATTGACTTCCTCGAGTTTGCAGCGGTGACTGACGAAATCATCCAAATCAAACAATCCATCGTCCATCATCTTTAAATAGCTCGGAATATCAAGGTGAGGCTTGCTTTGTCCGCCCTCCGAACCGGTGAGGGTCCTCCCCAAATGAAGGGGTAAGGTATTTAAGCTAACTTTCTGATCGAACCTCATTACGCCAAAAAGGACACAAGTCCCTTGGCTGGAGGTAAGGTCATAAGCTTTCTCGATCATTTCTGGGCTTCCCGTACCTTCAATCATTACATCAACTTCAGGTCGTCGAATGATTTCGACAACCGCATCCTTCAAGTTTACCTCGCTAGAATTCACGCAGTGAGTCGCCCCGTGTTTTCTCGCAAGTTCCAACTTATGGTCGAACAAGTCCACGGCGATGATGGGGCTTGCTCCCGCAAGCTTGGCTCCCAAAACGGCTCCGAGTCCGATCCCTCCAACCCCTATGACACAGACCGATTGACCAATTCTTACTCTTGCATCGTTTGAGATTACGCCGAAGCCAGTGGTTATGGTGTCTGCCATGAGTGCGGATACTTCATGACTGTATTTCGGATCAATGGGCGTAAGCCTGCTTTCCGAAATTAAAGAATATTGACTGAAAGTCGTAATATGTCCGGCGTTCACATGAGCCCCCTTCCAATCATAAGTAGGGCACGGGCCTGAAATGCCAGGTGCAGGTCGCCAATGGCAGACAACATGATCCCCTTCTTTCACTCGGGTGACACGGGGGCCCGCTTCACGGACTATACCACCTGCCTCGTGTCCAAGCAGGTGGGGAAGGTAGTGATCGGGGCCCTTGACTCCGTCTATTTCTCCTAACTGCGAGCCGCAAATGCGGGTAGATTTAATTTCAACTAATACCTTCCCATGCTCTAGTTTTGGAATTTCGATTTCGTCGACCACCAGGTCTTTCTTTTGCTCAACTAATATGGCGGCTCTGGTTTTCATTCGAAATAGATAAAACTGTGGTCGCCTGAGTAGCCGGTTTTTTCGAACCACCACTCCCATTCTTGAGGGGAGCAGAAAGCCTCGCAGGTTAGTTGCCAGTAGAGCAGGTTGGCTTTTTCGTTTTCGTTACGGTAAGACTCTACGCACAAATACTTCTTTTCCTTTCCGACCCTCTGGATCTCGCGAAGAGCTGAATCGAGGTCATAATTTGGAAGGTTGTGAAGAGTATTGATCGAAACCACGAAATCGAAAGAATCGTTACCCCATGGAAGATTGCTCGCGTTTCCAATCGTAATTGACTCGCTGATTTCCTCTTTTGAATGAGTCTTGGCATATTCGGAAATATCGAGACCGAAAACTTCAACGCCCGGAACGGCCAAGGTGAAGTCATGCATCAGGAACCCCTTCCCGCAACCAATGTCCAGGATTTTGTCTCCGGGCTTGATTCCATAATGTTGTGCCATCGCTTTGGCTACCTTGAGCCAACGGCCATCGTAGGTCATTCCTCCATATCCCCAGCGACGGTCACCGTCCCAGTAGTCGTATCCCCAGGATTTAGCCTTTTCTGCGGCTTTTGCTTTGGGGTATTCGGTGACTCTCGCTATGTAGTCGCGAGTGGTAGAGTTGTGGATGAGGGAAATGAAATCTATGTAGGCCATGGGCAGTGAATCCTCTAGGCCGGACCGATGAAGTCCATTATTTGTTCGAGTAACCCCGCTTTGTCCAGACGGCAGATCTTCCGAGCTTCTTCTTGGTTGCCGGTGTAGAGCAAGAACTCATCAGGCGTTCCCAAAGTAAGGAGCTTCGCCTTTGGTTTCCTTTGCATGGCTAGCCATTCCGCTACGGCCGAACCGAATCCGCCTAGCTTTCCGTGCTCTTCGACGGTAATGACGTATTTATGACATTCGAAAATTTCTTCAAGGCACTCCTTTTCGAGGGGTTTGACCGTATGGAAGCTGTAAAGGGATGAAGAAATCCCATGTTCTTCGAGTTCATCAGAGACAGACGAGCAATTAGGAAGCAAGTTTCCTGTGGCAAGAAGGGCAACGGATTGGCCACGCTTCAAGCAAATGGATTTGCCTACCTCGAAATCATCGAGCTCTTTTTCGTGAACGGGAGCCTCTCCTTTTTTGCCTATTCTTAAGTAGGTAGGCTTGGGGTCTTTGAAAAAAGCCTTTGTAGCCGCACGAACCTCATGCGGGTCGCCTGCACAGATCACCTGCATGTTAGGCAAACTCCTCATGAGAGCTATGTCCTCGAGTGTATGATGGGTTGATCCGTTCGATGCATAGGAGAGACCTCCTCCCACTCCAACCAATAGAACTGACGCATTATGGTAAGAGAGATCGACTCTAATTTGCTCAAAGGCCCGATAAATGAGAAAGGACGCGATCGTGTAAGCGACCGGCTTCATTCCGCTCATTGCCAAGCCTGAACCCATAGCGATCATATTTGCTTCGGCCACCCCGCAATTGACGAACCTATCTGGGTTGCTTTCTTTGTATTTGTCAAAAAGCCTGTTACCGATGTCCCCTGACAGCAAAACGGCCGAGGGGTCCGATTTGGCAATTTGCGTAATTTCATCTGCAAAGGCGTTTCGCATTTTCTAAATGGGGTCTATCCCAAGCTCTTCAAACGCTGAATCCATTTCTTCTTTCGTAGGAATTCGATAATGCCAGTTGTTGTCGTCCTCCATCATTTTGATTCCTTTGCCTTTGATCGTATCGGCAATGATGGCGAAGGGCTTTTCTGATTTTTTGGCTGTTGTAAGAGCGGACCTAATTTGGCGAAAGTTGTGACCATCGATGCGGACGCTGTTCCACCCAAATGATTCAAATTTCTGATCGAGCGGCTCGAGGGCTGTGATTTCGGCACTACGCCCGGTGGCCTGCCATTTGTTGAAGTCGATTATTGAAATAAGGTTGTCAAGTTTATGGGCTGGGGCTAACAGGGCTGCTTCCCAAGTAGAACCCTCGTTGCATTCTCCATCACTCAAAAGGCTGACTACATTGTAGGGAATGGAATTCATTTTAGAGGCCAATGCCATACCAGTGGCAATCGACAAACCATGACCCAGCGAACCTGTCGCTGCCTCTATTCCGGGAACGCAACGAGGGGAGGGGTGTTCGGGTAATGGCGAGTCTGCTTGAGCGTAATTTTGAAAGAGTTCAGGAGAAAAGAATCCTTTCTCTGCCAAGACTGCATAAAGAGTCGTAATGCCATGGCCCTTGCTAAGTACAAACCGATCGCGAGCAGGATCCTTTACGATTTCCGGGCTGATTTTTAGGAAGTTCCAATACAGGTATACGAGTAGTTCGACAAAAGAAAGAGAACTTCCTAAATGCGGTGTTCTGGCCTGATAGGAAAGTTGTATGACTCTTTCGCGGATTCTTGCAGCAGCAGAGACCAGTGTCTCGAATTCACCATCGGTTGATTTGATCTTATCTGTGGTGGTTTTTGAGTTCAAAGAGGGAGCTAGAAATTTATCATGGTTTGCACTGCCTTAAGCAAATTGGCCTTCTTTATTGCCTCTGAGTTGCCTATGATTTTTACGGCTTGAGCTCCAGCCATTTGGGCCAAGAAAGTACTGGCATCGATTGGCAATCCTTTTGCTGCCGCCAATGAAGCGATTGTACAAAATGCATCACCTGCTCCAACTGGGTCGACTGGATCATTTTCAAAAGGGGGGCATTGTGATTCTTGCTCGTCAGGTCCGATTCCAATCGTCTCGACCGAGCCCCTGGTAAGCCAAGAGTACTTTGCCCCAAGGAGATTCTTGAGCTTGGCGAGTTCCTGTGTGAAGTTGGGCTTTTTGATTCCACAGGATAGCTTGACTTCAGTTTCATCAAGAGAAAAAGAGTCAGCTCTGCAATATTGCCTGTCAATTATGTTGTAACCGTAGTTGTAGCTGTTGGTTTGGCAATTAAGGGCAAGGAATGCAGCCTTCTCCTGTACGGATTTTCTGATCTTTTGAGTCATCAATCCGTGACCGAAATCCATCACAAGTATTAAATCGAAATTTTTAATAATCTTATCAAGGGAATCGAGAATTTTTGTTTCTGCTGATTTGGAAATCTCAGACTCGATTAAGTACTTGACTGAAAAGAGCTTGTTAAGTGAATTCCCATCTCTGTAAGGTTCAACAAAGCGAAGTTTACGCACACTTGTAAACTCTTCGCATCGAATGATTTTGTCATGATTGACACTTACAAATTTGCGAATTTTTTTTTCGACCCATGGTTCAGTACCAATCACGCTTACGAATTGAACATTTTGAGTGAAGTTTAGTGTGTGCCTGTAAACGGCCAAAGCTCCACCTGCTAGTTGGTTACTGTAAAGATGTCTTCCTGAAATAATCTGATTCTTTGAAGTTAAACCTTGGACCTGAACTGTTTCATATTCATCAAAAA
>JAYQBI010000073.1:0-6728 GCA_038137235.1 Opitutales bacterium
GTGCATCAAGTGCGGAAGACTCACCAAATTCACCCAGTAATCTTTTATCCAGCAATGGATTCCTCGCCTGCTCGAGACCACTGTGCCCCAATGATGAAGTGTTCAACCCGCCAAATTCAGAATGCATGGATCCTTCACGCAAAAGGATTCTTTGCCGGGCATAATTTTCGTCATTTACATGGGCAAGATTTCGACCAGAGGTCTCAGCAGCCTTGGCATGATACCTAAGTGCATCGGTCGTCTTTACAATTTCACCAAGCATTGATCAAAAATAATTCGTCATGCACGCTCACTCAACTGAGAGCGTTTTACTGAGGAAAGAGAGTGGGGTTTTCCCTGGGATGAATATGTCTTGGAATGAGCAGCTGGATCAGTTGCACTTAAAATTTGATCGGTTACCTCAACCAATCTAGCGAGCAGTCGCTGATTTTGCATAACCTTTTCTCTTACTCGAGTAATTAACGAATTAATTTCCTCGATGATACTTTCAAACATCGGACGGGTTACATCAGGAAAGTGAGGAACCAGTTCGCTAAGAGTTGATCTTTCAGATTCCCCGAAGGACTTAGCAAGGGAACAAACCATACCCTGCCTACGCTTCTGAAGAATCTGGCTGGCTTCCATTTGAGTTTGCACTGATTGGTTTAACTGAAGAAGGCTTTCTTCTTTGCGGTTCAATATACTTTGTTGCTGTGCACTTAAAAGTCCAATAAGACCGCCATACTCTTGAAGCTCATCACGGAGAAGGTTTAAAAGCTCTTCCCAATTGAACTTTGCTAGATCCACACTCGACTGGGTTAAATTAACCATTGTCAGAAATATCTTTCTCTTTATTGGCAGGAGAAGGCATGCCATTGAGTTGTTGCTGCAGAATCGATGAAATGCCAAATCCTCCTCCTTGGGCAATACTCTCTGAGATCGCATCAGTGAAAAAATGACGGTATAACCTATGCCCTTCACTATCCTCGTTGAAGACTCCCTTGAACATTGGTTTAAGGGCTTCATTTAGGTATTGTTTAACTAGGACGGATTCAAACTGCTCACTCACCACAGCATTCTTCTGCTCATTGGATGCATTTTTTGAGTGAACCATTTCCATCAGCATGGAAGAATCCATCCCGACAAACTTAGGAACTGTACCTTCAATTTCCATTTAATTAATGATTAATTCAGCCTGAAGAGCACCGGCATTTTTGATAGATTGTAAAATAGAGGCCATTTCTCGGGTTGTTAGACCTAATTTGTTCAAGGCGGTTGCTAATTCATTAACAGTGGTTGCTCCCGGAGGATCTAATTCATCAATGGGTTCGAACCTGCCAACCTCTTCGATCAATTCAGCATTTTCGCCTTCCATTAAAGTGGTAGCTCCCTGCGAAAAAGGAAGCGGCTGGCTAACACCAGTAGTGGGATTAAGAAAGATAGTAATATTACTGCTGCTTACCGCAACCGGAGCAATGCGCACATTCTGTGTTGCTACTATCGTGCCCGTTCGTTCATTTACAATAACTTTTGCAGGCACATCAGGCTTTACATCGATAGCACCAATCGCAGCGATAAAATTCGTTGTCTGCCCAGCGAAAGTAGAAGGTATCCGAACATTAACAACACCTCCATCCTCGGCCAAGGAAGTGCTCGGATAATAATTATTAATAGCCTCAGCGATTTTGACAGCAGTTAAGTTATCAGGAGAACGGAGAATTAAATCCAAAGAATTATTCCTGACAATTGACATGGGTATTTCGCGTTCGACTGTTCCACCATTACTTACAGTTCCTACGGTTGGGTGATTGACCTGAACATTTCCGCCAGCATTACCAGCGGAAAGACCGCCAACAGATACAGGTCCCTGTGCAACGGAATAAACCACTCCGTCTGCACCACGCAAAGGGGTTTGTAAAAGAATTCCTCCCTGAAGAGAGTCGGCATTTCCGATGGAAGAGACGGTGACATCAATTTTTGCACCTTCTTTGGCAAAAGCACCAATTTCTGCAGTAACCATGACCGCAGCAATGTTTCTGGACTTATCGGCTTTATCTGCTCTGATCCCGAGAGTCTCCAACGCGTTAAGAATGCCCAGTTCCGTGTATTCAATCCTCGAATCTCCCTGACCTGCCAAACCGGTAACAATTCCATATCCATAAAGTTGGTTACTTCGACTGCCCCTTACATCGGTAAGGTCTTTAATTCTAGCCCCATTCAAAAATGAATTAGAAATAAGAATCAAAATTGAAATTAAATGTAGTGAAAATTTCATCCGCACTCTTAAAAAGGATTAATTACTGAGGCTAACTTTTGATACCATGACTCTTTTTGAGCATCGTTTAAACTTCCCTTGGAAACAAACTCAACTTGAGCATCGGCGATGTATTGTGAAGAAACGATATTGCGGTAACGCAAACCATCCTTGAACCCAAATCCTATGTCTTCCTGCCTGACCATGCCTTTAAGAACAGCATAATAACTTTCGCCAGAAAATGTGACCATACGTGCACCCTCTAAGACCAAAACTCCATTCGGTAATACATCGATTACTATCACACTAAGACGACCCTTCAAATCTTGGGTATTGGCAATGGAACCACCACCCTGACTATTGCTTTGGGTTTCAATTTGAGTAGCAGGCAATTCGCCGTTGTGTGTCCCCAACTTGCTATTTGCAAAAAGGAATTGCTGGACAGCATTTTCGATTTGTGAATTCCGGTTCCTGACTGAGTTTTGTGAAGCTGCAAGTGAGGAACTTTCAGCAACATCAATGGTGATTAAGTCACCCACTTTGAATGCACGCTTACCACCGAATAATCCGCGTTGATCGCTCGAACTTCTGAGCCACAAAGAAGTGCCAAACGCTTCAGTGATCAGGAAAAGTAAAAAAAACAGGAAAGTTTTATTGATCATTAGAGATGCACTTTGACGCTATTTCCGTCCAACACCTTGGCACGAAACTCTTTTTCTGAGCTGATGTTTTTAACCCGTACGATCGAGTCCTTAACACCGGGTTCTAAGGCAATGCCTTTCATCGTAACATAGATCCCGTTGCCGGAAGCAAAGACATTTACTATTTCACCTTTTTCGACTAAAGTTGTCTTGGTTAATAAATTCCATTTCAGTGGGCTGCCAGGTTTAACATTTGCATCGATTTGATAACCAGAAAGATTAGCAGTGGCAGGAACCGAATTTGCGTGATTTTTAAGGATATCGACATCCTTGACTTCAAAACAATCATCCGAGGGCTTTGCACCCCTACTTAAAGGAACCTTGGAAAACAAAACGCCCTGCATGTGTGCAAGCCTTAATGGCATTGAATAATCGCCCAGTTTAATACCTTTGTCCCATAAACTGAAGCGGACAAACATATTTGCTGAAAGTTCTTCCGGATTGCAGTCCCGAATCTTGATTTGAAAATGAGAACCAACCTCTAATTGATTCCATTCCCTTCCTAAAAAAGCCAAAACTTTTCCGTCAACTTGGTAGCGATGCTTGAGCAGATCGCTAAGTTTTGTTTCCAATTTTAAACGATCTAGAGTTAATGAAGGATTTGATGCATGTAAAGTGGTTGATGAGCCAGCATACTGTTGAGTACTAAAATAGGCCGAGGTATGTTTCCTTGTAGAAGAATCATCACCTAGGGGAAATGAAATTGGCTGCAAAAATCTCTCTACCCCAGCATGGGCGAATGAAAAGAGTAACAAAATACTCCCTATCGAGGAAATCCTCATCTATTATCGTTTGAGCTGATTTACACGCGAAAGCATGTCATCAGAGGTTTGAATAGACTTTGAATTCACTTCGTATGCACGTTGTGCAATAATCATATTCACCATTTCTTCGACTACATTGACATTAGACATTTCAAGGTATCCTTGCTGCAAGACGCCAAATCCATTTTCACCGGGTGCACCAATCTCAGGCGGACCGCTAGCCTCTGTCTCTGTGTAAAGATTACCACCCTGGGATTTGAGCCCGGAGGGATTTGGAAAACGCACTAGCTCCAATTGACCAATAATTTGAGTGCCATCGGCAGTTTCAACTGAAACCTCACCGGTGGGAGAAATAAAAACATTCGTTACCTCTGGGTCAATTTGCAATCCAGCTGCAAGCGGTAAGGCATCAGCTGTAGTAATTTGTCCATCTGGTCCTACCTTGAAGGCTCCGTCACGGGTGTAAGCTTCGGTTCCGTCAGGTTTTTCAACTTGAAAAAAACCACCACCATCAATGGCAACATCTAATTTTTCACTGGTTTGCGTAAGTTGACCTTGAGTGAAGATTTTAGCGGTCGATACAACTTTAGTTCCGTTTCCCATTTCCACTCCTGTGGGAATTACATTTCCAGCACCAGTCTGTCCCCCTGACTGTCTTGGGTTTTGATAAAGCAAGTCCTGGAATTCAATTTTATTCTTTTTGTAACCGGTGGTATTAACATTAGCTATGTTATTGGAAATAACATTAAGGTTAAGTTGCTGGGCTTGCATACCCGTGGCTCCAGAATAGAGAGATAGATTCATAGTCTTATATTAGGTTGTTTGTCCAAGAGTTCCTATTGCTTTTCCGATGTTCTGATCAAAGGTTTGTATCATTTTTTGATTGGCTTCATGTGCACGGGAAACCTCGATGAGTCCAATCATCTCCTCAATTGCTGAAACATTGCTACTTTCAAGAAACCCTTGAAGAATTGTAAAGTTTTCAGGATCCGCGGTCTCAGGAACAATGCCTTCTTCCTTTGCCACAAAGCCTCCACCAACTTTTTGAAGGTCCAAGAGCGGGTTTTCAAAAACAAACACCCCGACCTGACCGACGAGCTGTTCCATCTGAAAGACTTGCCCTTCTTTATCAATGGTGACATCACCTTGTCCCGGAACAACATTAATTGATGCACCCGTTGAATCAGCAAACTCGTGCCCCATGCTATTAACCATGGTGCCCTCAGCATTAAAATAAAATTGGCCGTCTCTTGTGTAAACGGAGTCACCGTTGGCATTTTTTAAGGCAAAAAAACCATCCCCGCGAAGTGCCATATCCATGGGATTGGATGTCTCGCGAAGTTCTCCCTCAATGTAATCAACCTGATTTTTCATCACGGGAAAAGAACCTGGCATCTCATGCCGTAAGCGATCATGAGTTGAACGAGCAATTTCTCCACCTTCAACTGCCTCAAAAGAAACAGCTACTTTCTTGAAGCCCGCAACATGGCTAGCTGCAATATTGTTGGCAATTACATTCTGGTACTGCTCAAGCCCCCTTAGAGCTGATGCATTTTCATAAAGCGATAAATTCACAAACCTCGAAAAGCATTTATTGTGCCACAAAAGTAATCAAAGAGGCATAGAATTAATAAAAATGAACAAAGGCCAAATAAAATTCTAAAAGCTAACCCGCGTAATTTCCGATTAGGAAAGGTGGCTAATTAGTAATGACAGTTAATTTCTAAAAGTTTGCTGTCTAAGAGATGAATCAGGATTTTTTGTGGATTTCCATCAATTGAAACAACTTCAACCCGCGGACAATCTTTTTCATCATAGATAACCTCCGTTGTGCTATTGGTTTCATCAACGGTAATTTCCGTAGAAGGAGTTTGTTCAACAGACTCATCATTTCTAAGATATGAAGAAAAAGAAGAGTTACTTGGAGAACTCAAACCAACGCCTTTAGAAGATAAATAACTTTCCATGAATTAAGAATAGCAATTTACATACCGATTTCTTAACGATATCTTGCCAGATCCTCTTCACTTACATCAAGCACGAGGCTGAGTTCGACCCGGCGATTCTTATCAGGTCGGTTAGGAAACCTTCCGCGGTTGGGTTTTGTCGCACCATGACCTGTCATTCTTTCAAGTTTACCTTGGAGTTCACCAGAGGAATAATGATTTAATGCACGGGTTACCTCCATTGCCTGATAAAGAGAAAGCTCCCATTCTGCCTTTTGAGCATCCAAAACCTGATCACTCAAATCCATAGAGTGAGAGTCTACCCGATAGGCTAATACATGCTGTGAGAGCAACCAAGACATTCTCTGCATTACTTTTCTTCCGTGATTTGTAAGTTGAGAGGAATCCGAATCAAATAGCGGTTTGTCATCTCCATGATACAAAGTTACCTTCAATCCATCTGAAGTCACCTCTAACTGAATTACAGAATCGTCGATTTCATGTAACTTCAACCTTTTGTACCAGTCTTGGGCAATTCGGTGCAATACATCAATATCAATAGAAGTCGTGTCATTGGTGTTTCTCATTGTTGTATCAGAACGACCAACAATCTGATCTACCATACTACCAGGTCTTGCATCTTTTTGCTCAACCGGAGTAGACTTGGGAACACCGGCTTTGTAGGGATCGCGAAAAAATCGAGTGGTTGCAATAATTACCTCTTCGTCTTGAGAAAGAATCCACAAAACGAGAAAGAGGGACATCATTCCAGTAACAAAGTCTGCATAAGCAACTTTCCAAGCACCCCCATGAGCAAAATATTTGCAAACACGATGACAGGAGGATGATAGTGACATAAGAAAAAACTGCTATTAAGCTCCCTTAGCTGCTTCTTTACATTGTTCCTCCAACTCATCTGCAGTAGGTTGAATCTGCTTATCCAAGGATCTGCGACCAATCTCAACCGCCATAATTGGAGAAAGACCAGTAGCGAATCCAGAAACTGATCTCTCTACTATTCTGTAATACAAAAATTCTTGAGCCTGATTCAAAGAGACGAGTCTTCCAATTGGCACTCCTACCC
>JAYQBI010000074.1:0-6596 GCA_038137235.1 Opitutales bacterium
AGTCTGCAGAGGAGGATGTCCCCTGGCAGATATCTTTGAGCTGAGATAAAAAATCATCTCTTGCTACTTCTCTTGCCCCCAAACTTTGGAGAAATTGATTGTAGACCTGACAGTCTATCAACTCAATTCCACTCAGTTGGGAGATTTTCACTAGACAAGCCATACATGCCTTGGATGCCTCCGATACCTGATGAAACATCGATTCTCCAAAAAATACCTTTCCCATTGCCAGCCCATATAACCCACCAATCAGCTCCTTAGCTTCATAGGCTTCTATTGAGTGTGCGATCCCAAGTCTGTGTAATTCACTGTACTGTTCAATCATGTCTGTTTCTATCCAGCTGCTTGATTCATGAGAGCGTTTGATTTCGGCACATCTCCGCATTACCTCTTCAAAATTTTGATCCACCCGAATTTGGAATCGTCTTTCTTTTAAGGCTTTTTTCAGGCTTCTCGGAACTTTGAATTCGTCTGGATATAGACACATTCTTGGATCTGGAGAGAACCAACACCAATAGTTGGGAGAGCACTCCATTTTCATCCATGGAAATATTCCCTGACGGTAAGCAGTAATTAAACGCTTTATACCGAGCCCTATACTTACAGCGACCAAGCCATGATCATCGGATAATCGAGGATCGGGAAAAAACTCGGGGTGATTATCGTCGAGCAGGAATATTCCCATTGGTCAAATGCCAAAGGGGTCAACAATTCCTGTCACTTTGAGTAAGGTGACTTCCGGGCGGCAATTCAGTCGGATACCATAAAGGTTGCCCACGCCTCTGGAAATATGAATGATCCGATCTTTCCAATTATAAGCACCTTGCACGATGGATTTGTCTTTTACAGGAGCGAAAGGGGCGAAGTTTTTAAATGGAACAATAAACTGTCCGCCGTGTGTGTGTCCGCTAAGCATTAAATCCCATCCATACTTGATCAGTCCCTCCTTGGCATCAGGATTATGATTCAAAAGAATGGTCGGTATGGTGTGTTTATTTTTGGGAATCGGTACTTAATCCAGGCATTTAGAAGGATTACAATTACCCGACCATAAATCTCCCATTCCTGCCAAAAAAATTGGTGTACCATTCAGGTAGACTTCTTCCCTTTCATTTTCCAAAACCCTGATGTTTGCATACTCCAGAAGTTTCCTGATTTTTACATTGCTTGGGTATCCCCCATGCTGAAACGTCCACTTCCCACCGTCATGATTTCCTAGGCATGCATAAGTAGGCACCCTTGCCGCAAATTTCTCAAGAAGTTTGCTATAGTCTGCTAAATTCTGTTCGCTTGGTTGGCCGGTTACAAAATCTCCCGTTATGACGCAGGCGTGGGGGCTTAGTGATAATCCTTTTTTGAGTGCTTGAGTTAAATATTCCAAGGATACCACATTTGAGAAATGCAGATCCGACAGATGAAGGAGCTTGAAACTTGCCTTCGGGTGCATTGTCTTGAGCATGATTTCCCTCTTGGTAACTTCGATCCACTGTGCTTCGTAGCTGATGTAGCCGGCTGAGCCCAGCAAGCCAGTTCCTCCCAAAAGAGAATATTTTATCCATTCTCTTCGGTTCATGGTTTTTGCACGATGTTGCTTATCCCTTTCCATCTGCTTGTGGAAATCAGGGATGTCAGAATTCATAATTATTATGAGATTCCACCCTCCGCGTCTAATTCTTCAAGTTTTTGAGTTAAATTCTTAATCTTAACTGATATCTCTTTGCCACTTCTCAAGTCCTTTACTTTAACCAGTTCTTCCTTGGCTTCTTCTTCGCCAACGATGATCGCATAACGGGCACCTGACTTTCCCGCATCCTTAAACTGCTTACCAAACCCCACAGATTTCAATGTATAAGTCGTGGACATTCCACCTTTTCGTAAATGAGAGCAAAGTCTCAAGGCAAGGGGTCTTTCATTTTCTCCAAATACAATAAACAAATCTGGAGCAATAATATAGCTCGGCAGCAAATTATTCGTTTTAAGGCAATCATTCAGGGTCATGTCCCCAATCGCAAATCCGGCAGCTGGCATATTGCAATTACCTGAAAGTTTCTCGATTAAATGATCGTAGCGTCCCCCCCCGGCCAGTGCTCTGCCTTGTCCGCTCGCTTCAAACGCCTCGTAAACAAAACCGGTGTAATATGCTAAGCCACGAACGATGGAGAGATCCACTTTTATCATGTCTTCACATCCCAAGGCATTTAACCTGCCAATTAATTCTTCCCAGCTTTTTGCTCGTTCAGTTCCTTGTATCCCACATTCATTTAACCGGTTAACTACGGCTTCCAGGCTGTTTAATCCCTTAATTTTTTGAATTTCGATGAATAATTCTTCTCCTTTTCCTGGGTTTGCTTGTTCCAGAGATTCGATGGTTTGTTCTGGTTTTCGCCGTTCGCTTTTATCAATTGCATCAAGGGTTGCTGCTCTTGAGTTTTCAGATACGCCTAATTGATCGAGTAGTAATACCCAGGATATCCGATCGCTCAACCGGATCACCACATCGCTGGTTTTTAAACCAAAGGTTTCAAAGATGGTTGCGAGTAAGGCGATCAATTCTGCATCCGCATCAACTCCGGTTTCTCCAAGCAAATCAGCATTAAATTGATAGAATGAACGGCCTCTGCCTTTCTGGGGTCTTTCATACCTGAAATGTTCACCAATATTAAACCATTTAATTGGCTTGGGCAGAGAGTTTGCCCGGGCAGCGACCAAGCGGGCGAGGGTAGGGGTTAGTTCGGGACGCAAGGCGACTTTTCGACCACCTTTATCCTCAAAGTGGAATAATTGACTTGCGATTTCCTCCCCTGATTTTTCTAGGTATAAATCGAGCGGTTCGACGATAGGCACATCGTATTCCTGAAAATCAAATGCACGGGCTACGCTGCGGAAAACCCGGAACATGTGGTTTCGGCGGGCACAATCATCGGGAAGAAATTCCCGAAATCCAGGCAGGGTATCGAAGGCCAACTTTGCTTTCCCTTACCGGCTGATAGGGATATTAGATGCTGTCGAGGTCCAGCTTTTCCAACCCCGCCTTCATTTCCTTACCCGCTTTAAACTTAACTACTGCCCGCCGGGGAATGATCACATCCTTTTCCGGTTGGTTTGGATTTCTCCCTACTCTTGATTTTCTGACCTGCAGTTCAAACACTCCGAAATTTCGAAGTTCAACATTTTGGCCACTGATCAAACCCTTGCATATATGATCGAGGGTTTTTTGCACGATCTCAGTGACATGTTTGTGGTTGTAGTCTGCGCCCTCGTAAATGGATTGGACGATTTGTCTCTTGGTCAGGTTGTTCGACATAGGGGGTAAATCGGTTTGAAAGACCTCGGGATAGGGGTTAGGGTAAATTTCCATAAATTCCCATACACTAAGGACCTGTCAAACTATATTTTTCAATTTTATGCCCAAGAAAGACGACGATAACCCAATGGAGGAAATCCAAAAACAATTGCGTGACCTTCTGAAAAACAAGAATCTTCAGGTAGCATTTGCTCCTTTTATGCAATCCATGAATTCAGGAGATAGCAGTGAAGAACCTGAGGATTCAGGTGATTCAAAATCCGAAAAGCCAAAGGATGAGCCCCCCCCATCGGATGCCCTGGAATCTATCCGTTCATTCGATCGTAAGCCCAAGGAAATCCGCGACTACCTCGACCGTTTCGTGATCAAGCAGGAGCAGGCCAAACGTGTGCTTTCCGTTGCAGTCTGCGATCATTACAACCATGTGCGCCGCTGTCTTAATGATTCTCGGGCTCTGTCAGCGGAATACTTGAAGCCTAACGTTTTATTACTCGGACCAACCGGGGTGGGTAAAACTTATCTCATGCGCAATGTTGCCAAATTGATTGGGGTTCCCTTCGTCAAGGCGGATGCCACCAAGTTTTCTGAAACCGGGTATGTAGGCAACGATGTCGAGGACTTAGTGCGCGACCTGGTCAAGCAGGCAAACGGGGATGTCGAGCTCGCCCAATATGGAATTATTTATGTTGATGAAATCGACAAGATTGCTGCCGAGGGCTCCCGTGGCGGGCGTGATGTTTCCGGGCGTGGGGTTCAAATAAATCTCCTCAAGTTAATGGAGGAGACCGAGGTTAACCTACATTCCCCGCAGGACATGATGGGTCAGATGAAGGCATTTATGGAGATGCAGCGTGGTGGAAAGCCCAAGAAGCCGACGATCTCCACCAAGAATATATTATTTATCGTCAGCGGTGCGTTCGATCAACTTGCTGAGAGCGTACGGAAGCGGCTGGATCTCAATCGTATCGGGTTTGGATCCTCTGATGAAAAGGAACTGTCCGAAAGTAAGGTAAACTTCCTTAATCGGGCGGAAACTCAGGATTTTATCAAATATGGGTTCGAACCGGAATTCGTCGGGCGTCTGCCGGTTCGTGTCGCCTGTGATCATTTGACCGAGAACGACCTTGCTGAAATCCTTCTTTCCTCCGAGGGCAATGCACTCGAACAGTACCGCAAGGACTTTGATGGATATGGGATAAAGTTCGATATCGACAACTCTGCTATACGAGAGGTCGCTCGCCAGGCGGCGGAGGAAAAAACAGGAGCCAGAGGACTGGTCACGGTGATGGAAAAAGCGTTCCGTGATTTCAAGTTCGAACTTCCCTCCACTTCCATCCGCCAATTTTCCGTGAACGAAGAAACCGTGCGTTCACCAGCCGAATCCCTTGCCTCCCTGATCGATGATAATAAGGATATGGTGGATGAAAACATGCTTGATGATGTCGATCGCTTTGTCGACTCGTTCAAGCGTGATCACGGGTACGAATTGCGCTTCCGTAAGGCTGCCAAAGTTGCCGTGGTCAAGGAGGCGACTGCCGAGAACCGTTCCGTTCTTGCCCTGTGCGAAAAGAAATTCAAGGACTTCGAACATGGTCTGAGCATCATTTCCCAGCGCACTGGCAAGCGTTCTTTCATTATTGAAAAGAAAGTGGTGGATGATCCGGACAAGGAACTTTCCCGTTGGGTGGTGGAAAGCTTTGGTCAGTCTGATTCCGCGGAGTGAGTGGGCCCGATCCGGCCGCCGTTGAGGCGACTTTTTCGAGCGTCGCTCCCCGCTACGATCTTGCCAATCATTGGCTCTCGGGTGGGATTGATTTTCTTTGGCGCAAACGACTCGTTCATTTGGCCATTCAATCCTCTCCGGTTGATGTACTTGATCTTGCCACCGGTAGTGGGGATGTATTGTTTGCCCTTCGTAACTGCCTGGGAGGGAATGCGCAACTTACTGGTCTTGATTTCTGCGAACCTATGCTCGAACAGGCAAGGAGCAAGAGAATGAGTCGGGGATTGGAGGAAGCTAAAAACCAGTTTTTATGGGGTGACTGCCTGGAGCTTCCCTTCGAGGACGAATCCTTTGACTTGATCACCATCGCTTTCGGTCTGCGCAACCTTGCTGACCGGTCCCGGGGATTATCCGAGATGCTCCGGGTTCTTCGCCCGGGTGGTAAGTTGATCGTGCTTGAGTTCAGCCAGCCGTATTTTTGGTTTCGTCCGTTTTACTACCTTTATTTGAAGGGCATTTTGCCATGGGTTGCCCGTTGGCTCACTGGTGACCGGGATGCATATTTGTACCTTGGTTCGAGCATTTCCGAATTTCCTGACCGTCCCGGGCTTTGCAGGGAGATTGAATCTGCTGGTTTTTATAAAGTTTCTGCCGAGGCTCTTACCTTTTCCATCGTAGCACTTCATCAAGGCATAAAACTTGGGCAAGGATAAGGGCCTTATGTTCCTATTCTGGATATGATATTGGTTTGACTACTCTATTGATGTGCAGAAAAATTGGGGAATAATGTACCGCCTGATATCAGCTTCCATTTTGTTAATTCCCAGCTTGTTTGCCGGGTTACTATTCGGAGAAGTTGAACATTCCGGTTTCGTTGGCGGTCCATTTCACGGATTTGGTCAGGACGTCAGTTCAGGAGTTTTCGTACAGTATGGCCCGACCGCGGATCTTACTGTGCCCAATGGATTATCCGCTTATCCTCAGACCAACCGTTTGCCCTCCGGCGGATCCTCTACTTTGAATGCCTCCCTTCTTTTGGATGATAGTACCATTACCGTGCTCGATTCAAAACTTGTGGAATGGAGCGTCAGTAATGCTGCCTTACAGGTCAGGGAAGGTTCCATGCTTGCAGAAATTTTACCAGAACGAACAACCGTTCGCGTACAGGCAAGGGCACAGGGTTTCTCGGCAAGTTTTAACATCTTCATTCTTCCTCAGGAAAATCCGGTAAATAATCATCTTCCTGAATCTCTGCGCTCTGCAATTGAATTGGAGGCCAAAGGTTGGAAGGAGTCGGAATGGTTTGGGGTATTTTATGATGCCGAGAATGGCTGGCTTTATCATGCCGACCATGGGTGGATCCATGTTTCCGAGGGTGGCAAAGGAACGATCTGGTTTTGGATTAAGCAGCACCAATGGGTATGGACAGGTGAAAATATTTACCCGCACCTCTACCGCAACCGCGACTCTTCCTGGTTATACTATTTCCAAGAGGCGCTCCCTGCCAAAATATTTTACAATTACAAGACCGAGAGAGTCGAACGCTTCTCAGGAAGATAATTTATTATG
>JAYQBI010000075.1:0-5028 GCA_038137235.1 Opitutales bacterium
ACTAAACTACTCAATGACTCTTACTTGTCGGATTTTTTTAATCAAAACACTGACAACACAATACATTTGGATAAACTTGCAGATGGAAGCATGAGACTCACTTCCTCCTCAGGGGACTTTATTACTTTACCCAAGGGATCAACTACTGGCCAACTCGCTATGCAGTTTCATGACGCGTCCATCAAGGCAAGTGAGAACTTGTCTCCGAGCAGGGAAAATTCTGTTTTATTGGTAAGCTAATTTTCATTGCTTACACTTAGTTTTAACTCTACTGCTCTACCCCAATGCGTCCTCCTTCGGACTTTCTTCTCATCGAGAGAATCAATCAGTGTCCGAAACTTGCATCATTAAGAAGTATAAATGATACTCTTCGTTCATTAATCGATTCAGAAGATAGTTTTCTAGCTCAGATTGCTGAGGTTATAAGATTAGACCCTTCCCTGACCACGCGGGTTTTAGACCTTGTTAATTCGATCTTTTTTGGAAGTAAGGATAACAAAAGAATTAATGGTGTAGAAGAGGCATCCATTTTTTTGGGTCTCAACCGCATCCGTGAGTTACTGGTAACGACACCAGTCATCGAGGAAATATTCGAACTTGGAAAAGACACTCATTCCTTCCCATGGGAAGACTTTTGGAAGCATAGTATAGGCACGGCTATCATGACGAGGGAATTGCTCTCCATTCTTGATGAGAGTTATGAGGATCAGGCCGATTATGTTGCGGGTTTACTTCACAATCTCGGAATTCTTATTTTGGCGATTACTTTTCCGGAATATTTCAAAGAGATTTATGGAAAGACATTTAAAAATGCTGACTCCATTACTTTATCTGAATGTGAAAATGTAGGTTGGGATCATGCTAAAATCGGTGCATACTATCTCTGGAATCATCACATTGGGGATGAAATAGTTGATGCCATTCACTGGCATAACCAACCTGAAATGGCGAAGGAAAGCCCAAAACTCGCTGCCGCGATTCAGGTATCTGACAGGTTTATATGTGAACTTGGGTTTACTGGACTAGCCACCTATCCAATTCCCAAGACTGGATCACATAAAACTCTAACTGGATGGAAGATCCTCTTTGATGGACAAGAGAATGCTGAGTTAGTTGAAGAAAAACTTAATCAATGCGCTGAACGATTGGATCAAACCTTAAATGGAATAACATAAGTTCTTTATTCGCAAATCCATTGGTCTGAACGGGCAGCTTTTGCTACCTTGAGTGCACCAATAGCAACCAAAGGAGAGAAATCTTTTTGAGAAAGCCGAACTTCAGGTTCTTCATACCCTTCCTCAGTTAAGCGGCTTTGCAGTTCCTGCTCAATATTGCGAATGCGACTACCACCTCCAGTAAGAATGACATTTTTAAGAAGCGAAAAAACAGATTGGGGTGATGCCGAAGCGATCACTTTTTGCAAAGTGATAGTTATTTCATCTATGAGCCGATTACACGCCTCCCCTACTTGCTTTCCAATTTCAATCTTTCGAGGTTTGCCTTCTACCGGTACTTTAACCCGAATACCCGCTTCAGGTTCCCCACAATAAGAATACTCTTCCTTGAACGAACGTACCATAGAGATAGGGAGATTTACATCAGAGTATGATTCCCTAATTAGTTGATCCAAAATAACATCTACTTCGTTACCTGCAAAAGGAATGCTATGTAAATCCTCAGCTTTGGGAAAATAGCCTTGAACAATGCAAAAGTCAGTGGTGCCAGCCCCAATATCTATGAAAAGAGAGTTGCTGACTGGGTCTTTATAATCAGGATCCTGCAATTTCCCTTCATCCCTCATGCCCAAGGCGGCCAAGAATGGTTCGGGGATAAGAAGGATTCCATCAAAAGCTAGTAGCGCTGCTTGCCTTAAATCTGCTTTAGCCTTTTCATCCGCAACTGCAGGTATCCCGATTACGCAATAGACTTCGTGTTTACAGCCCGGATCTGCAAGTTCCCGCAGATGCTTCAAAAAAGAGGTGGCACCACTTAAATCCTCTATCACTCCATCACTCAAAGGATAAGTTAGCCGAAGGTGTAATTCATTATCAAGGGCACTCTGACCATGAAGCATTTCCGCATTACCTGGAAGTATCCCCGCTAAAATGCCTTCATCCGGATAACCAACCACAGTGGGAACGAGAATTCCTTCGTGGTTGGCAGAACCAGGCTTGGTAAGCTTACTGATTATACATGATTCTAGTGTGCCTAAATCGAGACCTAGCAAAAGCTTCTTTTTTTTCTCCACAGAAGATTTCAGGGAAGAGTCTGGCACTTCCTTATTTTCATCTTTGTTTTAATCAGTCATATGAATTAATGAAATCTGTGAGCGTTTGTAAATTAGCTATTTGAAGACAAAATTTCATCAATCATTTCTTCAATTTCGTCAAACCTCAATCCATCTCCAACCATGCTCGTGCCATGTTTTAAAGATTCAACCGTTACCTCGGGCTTATCAACTTTACCTGGAATTTCTTCGATAATATTTGCCATAAGATCTGTTTCACGATCGTTATTGTTCGCGGGACTTTTAGGGGCTAAAACCTGATTTTGGCTAAGGCTTTCAGCACTCTTGGGCAATTTTTGCTGATGATCTCTTTGAGCCTTAATTAAATGACCAAGGGAGTTTTCAACATGTTTAATTGATTCGTCTAATTTAGATGAGATTGAAGAAATCTCGCTTCTGACTAATTCAGCCACGCGTACTTCAAACCGGGAGGAAAATAAATCAAATGCTGATGCCAATTCATCCGCCCGTGCTGATTCATCATCAAAGAGTTCTTTCAGCTTCGCCTTTTTACCGGAAGAGTCCAATTCTGAGGTCTTTGCCCATGCAACAACTAAGCCAGGTATTTCATCACGGAGGACAGCAATCGCCGCCTTCTCATCGCCAACCAATCGACGAATGCAAGCACGACGAAAACCCGCTTTTAAGGCTTCATAGGGAGATGAGTGTGATTGGGACATTCAGTTTAACACTTTGTATTTAAGGGAAATCAGGACAACTCAAAACGCTGTTATTGCCGAGTTAAAAAGATTACCGCCTTTTAAATAAAGTTCGTTCATTTCATTGATATTGAGGCCAAGGTTTTCACCAAGAAAATAACTTATATCTTCTGGGATAGGAGAAGTAAAAACCCGCATGGTTTCGAGATCACACAACCATCCTCCATGTAATGCCTGCCTTCTCATCTTCAAGACTTTATCCCACTCGGGATTCCATCCTTTTTCACAAAATTCCAGGTAAAAGGATTCGTCTGGACCATACAGCTTATCTCCAACGATTGGGTGCCCCATATGTTGGGAGTGTACTCTTATTTGATGCTTTCGTCCTGTCATCGTCAAAATTAAGCATAGTGTATAGCTATCTCCACTGAAAACAGGGTAAAACTTGGTCTCAGCAAACTTTGACTTCCTGGTTTTTTCAGACACACATTGCTTTACAAATACCTTACTTAGGGGGTCTTTACCAATAAAGCCCTGAATATGGCTAAGACTACCAAGCCTTCCATTCAAAACAGCAAGATATCCACGCCTAACTCTTTTTTGCTCTATTCCTTTTTGCCAATGACTCGCTGCTTTTCGATGCTTAGCCAGTAGGACAACTCCGCTGGTTTCACGATCAAGCCGGCTGGCTAGGTGAATTGAATCAACCTTCAGGTACTCCTTTGCCGAACCTACCAAACTTGACCAGGGACCATTTTTGGAAGGATGGCAAACTAACCACCCGGGCTTATCAAGAACAAGAAGGTCTGAGTCTTCGTAAAGAATCCATTTTTTGAAATCATCAAATTCTACTAAGGGAGCGATATTTGAACTTAATTCAGGCATGAAATTATATAAGTTAATAAAAAAATTAAAATAATATTGGAGAAATTTGAATTCCTGTGGTTCAGTAAGTTTTACAGATGTGCAAATTGCGCAAAATCATAACCAAAAAAATATTAACGCATATATGAAGAATAATCTGATTCTATCTGGACTTCATCTCTCCCTTAATGACGGCCACAAAGAAGTCGTTAACTCCAAAATGGAGAAAATATTCAAACACGAAGAAAAAATTATTCGTGCCCGAATTGAATTGGAAAGATCGTCCAAGTCATCTTCCCATGAAAATGAATTTGTAGCCAAGGGGCACTTGGAATTGAAGGGGGCAACCATTACGATTTCAGCAGCTTCAGACAACATCTATAAATCAATCGACGACTTGATCG
This sequence comes from Opitutales bacterium, assembly GCA_038137235.1. Classification (GTDB taxonomy): domain Bacteria; phylum Verrucomicrobiota; class Verrucomicrobiia; order Opitutales; family Seribacteraceae; genus Chordibacter. The sequence continues at coordinate 4,215 of JAYQBI010000075.1, forward strand.
AAAAGTTAGACCGTGGACTAAGGCGTCGATCTCGTCTAAAAAAGGTCAAACGAAAACAATCTTCCCTGCAGGAATTACCCAACGCCGCGTAAGCGTCGGTCTGCAACCCCGTAAAAGCCCTCCAATAACGGAGGGCTTTTTTATTGTCCCATTCATAAGCAGGTTACTTGCTTCACACTTTTTATAATGGATTCCACAGAAGCCATTTTTCCCGTACCCTCATATCCACAAGCCAACTCACCAACGACAGGATCCACAAATGTAACCCCACGCTCCTTTAGCACCTTGAGATTATTCTGGGTTGCTAGATGCTGATACATTTTTCCATTCATGGCCGGAGCAACAAGTACGCAAGCCAGAGTTGCTAAATAGATTGAGCTCAATAGATCCGGACACTGCCCATTGGCAAAATTACCAATCTGGTTTGCTGTTGCAGGAGCCACTAAGAAAAGATCCGCCTGATCCGCTAATTCGATATGCCCAGGTTGCCAACCCGACTCTTCGTCCCAAAGAGAGGTTGCTACCGGATTTCTCGAAAGTGTACCCAGAGTTAACGGTGAGATAAAGCGCGTCGCAGATTCTGTCATCGCCACAAATACTTCGGCACCAGCCTTACGCAGTTCACTGGTCAGTTCGGCTGATTTGTAAGCCGCTATTGAACCAGAAACACCCAGCACAATTACTTTGCCAGAAAGCGAATTAGAATTCTCGGAATCATTGCCCATATCGAGACTACATATTAAAAAAATAGCGCAAACTTACAATCACGATCCTGATTCATGATTAACACTTTTCAAATCTTACGAAAAGAAGT
>JAYQBI010000075.1:5038-6569 GCA_038137235.1 Opitutales bacterium
AAACCTTGGGGAGTTATTGAGCTACCTGACCGGACATGGCCAGAACGTACTATTGATCGTGTCCCAGAGTGGTGCAGTGTGGATCTTCGGGACGGTAACCAAGCTTTGCCTATCCCAATGGGGGTAAAAGAAAAATTGGAGATGTTTGATCTTCTTTGCAAAATTGGTTTTAAACAAATTGAAATCGGATTTCCTTCCGCCGCTCAGACAGAGTTTGATTTTGCCCGAAAATTAATTGACGAAAAACTTGTACCCGACGGAGTTGCGTTACAGGTTCTTACACAAGCGAGAGAACATCTCATCAGGAGAAGCTTTGAAAGTTTACAGGGAGCAAAAAAAGCTATTATCCATGTCTACAACTCGACCTCTCCTATGCAAAGGGAGATTACCTTCGGGATGACGAAAGATGAGATTAAGCAGATTGCTATTGAAGGTGTAAAATTAGTAAAAAAACTTCTCCCTGAACTTCCCGATACCGAGGTGCAGCTTGAATATTCCCCGGAAAGTTTTTCTGATACTGAAGTAGAATATGCTCTTGAGGTTTGTGAAGCGGTGATGGATGCGTGGGAGCCCACCGAGCAAAATCCAATAATTTTAAATCTGCCAGCCACAGTTGAGCTCTTCACCCCAAATGTTCATGCCGACCAGATTGAATGGTTCTGTCGAAATCTTTCAGAACGCAGCAAAGCCATTATTAGCCTGCATACACACAATGACAGGGGCACGGGTACCGCCGCAACTGAACTGGGTCTGCTCGCTGGAGCCGACCGAGTCGAAGGCACACTATTTGGCAATGGAGAAAGAACGGGGAACCTTGATATTGTTACGGTTGCACTCAACATGTACAGCCAAGGATTGTTCCCCAATCTAAATTTTGAAAAAATTGACGAAATTAGGGAAATTTATGAACGGACCACTGGCATGACCGTTCACGACCGTCACCCCTATGGCGGAGACCTTGTATTTACTGCCTTTTCCGGCTCCCACCAGGATGCAATCAAGAAGGGAATGGACCGCAGAAGCAAATCGAAAGATTCTAATAAAGATCAATGGAAAGTTCCCTATCTCGCCATTGATCCAAGAGACATTGGTCGTTCCTATGAAGCCATTATCCGCATAAACAGTCAGAGCGGAAAGGGAGGAGTTGCCTATGTGCTTTCGCGTGAATTTGGCTTGGACCTGCCCAAGGCAATGCATCCAGAGGTTGGATCAATCATGAATGATAAAGCAGACTCTGAGTCACGCGAACTCACTGCCGAGGAAATCTATGAAACTTTCAAAAAAGAATACCTCGAAAACAAAAGCCCCCTAAAGCTTCTGTCATACGAAACACACAAGGTTTCCGCTGATGAAATTTCATGCTCGGCAACCATTGAATTAGACGAAAAAACCATTCAGTTATCCGGCCAAGGAAATGGTCCTATCAATGCCTTTGTGCATGCTCTTGAAGAGTCAGGGCTTAAAGATTTTAAACTTACCGACTACCGGCAGCATTCCATCGGTGGAGGCTCGGCAACTGAATCTGCTGCTT
>JAYQBI010000076.1:0-5323 GCA_038137235.1 Opitutales bacterium
CACCATCAGTGAGACTTTAAATTTATGGGACGATAGCTTGAAGAAGAAAGTAAGGTTGGAAAATTTATCTTTTCCAGGAAACTAGGATCTTTCCTATGAATTAATTACTTATCTAGATATAAGAGAGTTCCAAGAATAACGGAAATTACAAAGCAAATAAAATATAAAAGCTTTACAGCCATCTTGTGGAAAGCATGAGAGCGAACCATTTTGTCAATCATTTTACGGTACTCTCTCTTGAGCCGCTTTTTAAAAGTATGTGTTGATAGGGGCAATTGATTTAAAATTGGGCAAGTGTTCGATGCTAATTTAAAAGAAAAAATCATTCAAGGAAATTGAATCGATTTCCTTACTCCTTTACAGCGTTAATACCCTTAGATATGAAAGGAAAGGACAGATGGCAGTAAAACAAAGAACTTTGCGGCGGGATCGTTCTATAAAAGGAAAATCTCTCCATACTGGTGAAGAAGTTAACTTAACTCTCAAACCTGGGAAAGAGGGCAGTGGATATATCTTTCGTAGAACAGATCTTTTTGGTAAGCCAGAAATCCGACCCGTTTTTGATAATGTATCCGACCTGATCAGAAGTACGACTATAACAAACGGAAATGCAAAGGTTCATACGATTGAGCATGTGCTTAGTGCATTGAGAGGATGTGGAATTGATAATGCAGAGATCGAGTTAGACGCGAGCGAGCCTCCAATTATGGATGGTTCCTCTCGACCATTTGTAAATTTAATTCTAGAAGCTGAACCCGTGGAACAAGATAAGGATCGTGAGTTTATTGAACTCACTGATCCAGTTACTGTTTCATCTGGAAATCGTTCGATTATCGCTCTTCCTTATGATGGATTACGGATTACATGTACATCAGCAGATGATCGGGGCAGTCATGTGCAACATCTTTCAATTGATATAGATCCGGAAACTTACATTGCACAGATAGCCCCTGCTCGTACCTTCACTATTTACGAAGAGATTGAAGAGCTACTTAAGATCGGAAAGATTCGTGGCGGAAGTTTAGATAGTGCGATCGTGATCAAGGGCGACAAAATCCTTTCTAAAGAACCTCTTCGATTTGATGACGAATTTGTCCGTCATAAAATCTTGGATATCGTGGGTGACTTTTCTTTGTTGGGAAAGGCATTGAAGGCTCACATTATTGCTGTGCGTCCTGGTCATTCATTAAATTCTGAACTTGTCGGTAAAATTATTGAACAATCTTCCCAAAAAAAGAAATCGGGAAAAGTTTCAAAATCGCTTGTTCTTCCTAATGAGACAGCTTTGGATATTCGACGAGTCTTGGATGTATTGCCCCACCGTTTTCCCTTTGTATTGGTTGACCGAGTAGAATCAATTGAAGGCAATGAGACTTTAGTGGCCATTAAAAATGTCACTATAAATGAGCCTTTCTTTCCCGGTCACTTTCCCGGTCACCCTGTTATGCCTGGTGTCTTACAATTGGAGGCAATGGCCCAAGCGGCTGGAATTCTTCTTTTAAGAATAAATTCATCTGAAGGCAAAGTCGCTTTTTTTATGAGTGCTGATAAGGTAAAATTCCGAAAGCCAGTTGTGCCGGGTGATCAATTACATATTGTTGCCAAACTAGATAAGGTCAGGGGAAATAAACTAGCTACAGCAAATGTTGAATGTCAGGTGTGCGGGAAGGTGGTTTCTTCAGCAAGCCTGATGTTTTCAATTGTCGATGCGTCTGAATAATTCAGCTTTTACTTCTGGTTGTGTCAGTAAAAATTCATTCTCAAGCCATTGTTGATCCTCATGCCCAATTAGGAGTTGGGGTGGAGGTAGGCCCATTTGCAATCATTGGTCCTAAAGCAAAAATTGGGGATGGTTCATCCATCATGCATCACGCGACTGTAGAAGGGGCAGTCACCATAGGCAAAAATAACTTAGTGTATCCCTATGCATTAATTGGCGGTCTAACACACGATTTAAAATATGCGGGAGGCGAACCTGGCTTAGAGATTGGTAACAATAATACTTTCCGGGAATATGTAACGGCACATGTTGCTACAAAAGAGGGAGATTTCACTTGTATTGGTTCTGATAATGTTTTCCTTGCCTACAGTCATGTTGCTCATGATTGCCAAGTTGGGAATCATTTAGTTATGAGCAGTCATTCCGCACTTGGCGGTCATGTTCAAGTTGCGGATCATGTGAATATTGGTTGGGGGGCGGGGGTTCATCAATTTTGCAGGCTTGGGCGTCATTGTATGGTTTCTGCATGCTCCAAACTCGTTCAAGATGTTCCACCTTTTATGCTTGCAGATGGTTCTCCTGCGGAAGTGCGTGCAATCAATAAGATTGGATTAGAGAGATCGGATTTCAGTTCCGAAGAAATTGAGTGTATTCGTTCTGTCTTCAAGGTGCTTTATCGCAAAGACTTGAATCGTTCACAAGCAGTCGAAAATCTTGAAGAAATATTTAATAAAAATAAAAATCTCCACTTAGGAGAGGTACTCGATTTTTTAAAGGTTCCTGGTCGTGGATTGGCTTAACTTTAGTTGAGTCCAATCTTGGTTAAAACCATTTAAGATAAACTTCTTAAAAGTTCCCAGGAATAAATCCCAGATCCGTGCCCGTCTGAAAATAATAGTCGGACGGCATAATTCCCCACTTTTTCATAGGATTGTAATTTTACACCAGTGAAATCCTTTTGATCAGAACCACCATGTATATGTCCAAAAATATCTCTTTCACCGCCTTGCTCAGCACTGGGAGAATTTTTTCTCAGTGTTTGGGAATCTAATATAATTTCCTCATTATCGTGCCAAATCAATGCGAGGAAATCTCCCACAATTTCAATTTTTTGGGGTGGAGTATTCAATTATAATAAAAAATATTCTAAACGAATGAGTCTAAACTGTTTGAGCCAGAAGAAGGTTCCGATGGTGGACGTCCTCCAGCATGATAAGGGTCTAGAACTTCATTTTGAAATGATCTTCCCTCATCGTGAGAGACATTCACCGCCCGATCATAGCTTTCGATTTCTTCGCGAATGTATTTTTCCTGTAAATCTTCTTTTTGCAATTGTGTGTCCAGACTGCGCTCGTCCCAATATTTATCGTTGTGAACTTGGTTTGGTTGTGGGGTTTCCGAAAATTTTTCAGATTTAACAACTTTCCAATCAGGGTCTCTCGTGCAATCAATTCCGGCATCATCAAGGTTATCAACGCTAGGTGTTGGCTCACCAGGTTTTGCACAAGTTTCAGGACTTTTCTCTTTGGCATTTTCTTGAAATGAACCACCTAGGTCCAAGTCATTTTCATGCTTGGTAATTTTGATAGATGATTGGTTTCCCACTTCCGGGACTGCACTAGATGATTTTTCGTTACCACTGATTGCCTGTTCTCGAAATTTATTTTCTGCAATATGGGCGGAATTTTCGGTGGGGGTGGTATCCATTCAATTAAAATTGCTTGAAATTATCTCGATAGCAAATGCAATTCTTTAGAGGTTCACTCATATTTTTTTGATAATACTTAGTTGTGTTTTCTGATTGCTTAAAAAAATACATTTAGCATCATTGGACACATGCCTAGAGAAACAGTTATCTTAGAGTGTACCGAAGCACGCAAGGAAGGAAAACCTCCTTCTCGTTACCTTAGTTCACGCAATAAAAAGTTACAGACGGAAGCTGTAGAAAAGAAAAAATATAATCCATCTCTTCGCCGTCGCACATTACATCGCGAAATTAAGAAGGCTTAATTCTTCCATTTAAGTACTTCTCCAATTCCCCTTAAGGGAAGTTTGAGAGATATACAGTTTAACTAGGAAAGGATTTCGGTAATTTTATTAGCAATTTCGAAGATAACTTTGCTTGAGATATTATCCGGATTCGTAACTACCACGGGTGTACCGTGATCACCACCCAAGCGGACCTCCTCATGCAAGGGAATTTCGCCAAGGAATGGACAATTCAGCGAAATAGCAGTTGCGGTACCACCGCCTTGACCAAATAAATAATTTTTTTCTCCATTGGTCTCATCAGCTAAGAAACTCATATTTTCAACCACGCCAAGAATTGGCACATTTACTTTTTCAAACATTCTCGCACCTCGTCTGGCAACATCTACGGCCGCTTTCTGTGGGGTCGTTACCACAATTGCGCCATCCAAAGGAAGTATTTGAGCAAGAGAAAGTTGGGCATCTCCAGTTCCTGGAGGTAAATCGATTAACAAATAATCGAGTTCTCCCCACATTACATTATGAGCAAATTGCTGGATCGTTTTCATGATCATCGGTCCGCGCCACACAACCGGACTTTCCTCATCGATTAGTAGACCCATTGAAATCGACTTTACTGCATAACTTTCAACTGGGGCTAAAATGTTGTCGCCGACTATTTCCGGGCGTCCGGATGCACCAATTAGAAGAGGGACAGAAGGACCATATAAATCACAATCCATCAAACCAACTTTAATGCTTTCACCATTTGAATCTTTCATTCTTGCCAAGGCACAAGCTAAGTTGACGGAAAGTGTGGATTTTCCAACACCGCCCTTACCACTCGCTACAGCAATAATGCGTTTAATCCCGCTCAAGTTTTCATTCCCTGAATGTATGTTGCTACTCGGAACTGAATTGCTCTTAACCTGAACGGTTACTTCTGTATTTTCAATTGCGTCGTCAGCGAGGAGAGCTTTCTCCACATCATTTTTAATTTTTTCAGGAAGTGATTCATCGGAGGTAGATACTTCAAGCAAAACTTTGGCATTTTTACCGACTATTTCAGCACGTTGGATGAGTCCAAAGGAAACAAGATCTCTGCTAAACCCTGGATAATTTACTTTTTTTAAAATATTTAAAATTTTATCGTCACTCATAAATTGAACCGATCATCAAGCAAGGTAGGGAGAGTATCGGCAAGGACAAAAGGATCTTCATCACGAAGTATTGATAAAAAGCATCTTCGAATTTCAGCAAAATTATTTTTCCCAAAGCGATCCCTTTTTCGCTTGCTGAAGATAGAAGGGTAATAAAGTTTACAACCTATGAATGTGGACACGGATTTTTATTGTTTTCGAAAGTGGCGTATCGGAATTTTCATTCTTTTACTTTACTATCTTTCTGCTTTCTCCTGGGGGCAGAGTAACGCAATTGTTCTTGGACCAATCGAAGGAGAACTCGCCAAAAAGCAGATTCCTATCGACTTAGGCAGAACCCCCAAAGCATTGATTCCCCTAGTCAGTAAGCCATTATATGTTCATGGAGGTCTCCGTCTTGCAAAAGAAAATGACAGTAAATACTCGGCAACTTTCAGCTCTGCTGGAGTAAATAAGATACAGGTATCCATTACTT
>JAYQBI010000076.1:5333-6443 GCA_038137235.1 Opitutales bacterium
GCTTATGTCTCAGATATTTCCGGATCCAAAGAAGTTCTTGTTTCCGATTCTTTGATGACATATGCACGGCCTCAAACCTCCTTTGGAAAAATTGCTTTCAATCCGACTTGGAATAATTCAGGTGCAGGTATTTTCTTCACCAGCAACCGGAAAGTTTTCAATAATGTATACCATCTGGATTTAGCCACCCGCAAAGTCTCCAACGTTGCGAACTATAAAGGAAGTAATCTGTGTGCGGTGCAAAACCCACGATCATCAGAAACTGCCCTAATCTTATCTACCTCAGGTAATCCAGAACTTTGGTTATCTAGCACGCCTTACGCAAGGCCTAGAAGGGTAACACAAAACAAAAGCAATGAATCTGGGCCATGTTGGTCACCTGATGGTCGCCGAATCATTCTTACCTCGGATACCAGGGGCAAGCCTCAACTTTATGAAGTTTCATTATCCAGTGGAGTACTTTCGCGTATTCCTACAAATGTCAGTTCACACTGTGTTGAAGCAGCTTGGAATCCACTCTATCCCACAAAGATTGCATTTACTGCCGCTGTTGGAGGAGGTTTTCAAATTTTTGAATATGATTTTTCCAAGCGGGCAAGCCGTATGTTAACAAAAGGTCAAGATCATGCAATGCAGCCCTGTTGGGCAAATGATGGGCGCCATATCTTTTTTACCAGTCGTACATCTGCAGGAGCTACCCGTATCATGGTCGTGGATTCAGAGTTTGAGGAAGCGAAACCGATTGCATTGCATGACCGAACCTTTGGGAACTGTTCACAGCCTTCGTTTTTTTATTACCAGTAAATATAACACCTCTGAGTCTCTTAATGAAAATTTTGTTGATGGGAGATATTGTTGGTCGTCCAGGCAGAAATTTTTTAACCCAGCATCTCTCAACCTTTCTTGAGAAATCACCGGTCGATTTGGTGGTGGCCAATGGCGAGAATGCTGCCGGTGGGGCAGGGATCACCGCCAAGACGGCTACAGAGATTCAAAAAGCTGGGGTACAGGCGATCACTCTGGGGGATCATGTCTGGGATCAGAAAAATTTTAACAATGAGATTGATGGACTCGACTATGTTTGCCGGCCTGCCAACCTGCCCGCAAATA
>JAYQBI010000077.1:0-6339 GCA_038137235.1 Opitutales bacterium
CTGCTGTATTTCCCCTACTCCTCCGTTCACTTTGAACCACAAGTTCGTCGAAATATTGTTTTTCCGCTCTGGAATCAAAAGTCAGTTCCTTCCCACCAAAAAGAAGTTTTCCACCCTCCCCATCTGTGGAAATTTCCTGAGTTGGCAGATCAGACATTGCAAACTCATTACCCAATGAAACACCCCAGGCAGAAACTCCTTTAAGCGGAGCAGGGTCGCTTCGAGCTCCATAGGTATGGGTTACTAATTTTCTTCCATCTGGGAATTCCGTGATCTTTTGGACATCACAAGAGGAATGGTCCTGAAAGGAGCAGGCGTGAAGGCTTTGCAAATTAACCAATGCATTCTCCCACTTTTCAAGATGCACGGAAATCTGTGGCGGCAGGTTCTGAGCAATACTGGGCTGTATCGCGAGAGATATTGCTTTTTTTGGATCATTCCGCATGAGAGCCGACATTTCGACCTTTCGTGCTTTAGCTAATTTTTCTCCTGCTCTTAACATTCCATTGAGAACCCTAGGGTCGAGACGGTCACACAATTGGTCGTGAGTGTTATTTTTACAACTGTGCTCCAAATATTGACGGCTCCATGCTTGAAAATCCTCAAATATGCTGCCAGTTACGGCATCAATTTTTCTCTCCGCACTCAGTGGCTCAAAATTATTTTTCGACGAAGGGACGGTTGAATGATCAGGAACAGTTGCAGTTACAAACGCATCCTTATTTTTAGATTGGCTCTCAGGCTGAACCGTTGATTTTACAGAAATTTTAGTACCAGTATCTGCGGGCTCAAAATCATGTGCAGTGACAGTGGTTCTTTGGCCCGTCAGATGAACCATTAAGGCTATCGCACTTGCGAACGAAAAAATACATAAGACAAAACCCCACCTACTCGTTTTCTTTGAGGGAGGTCTGGGGGTCATGCACATTCGACTAATTTAAAGTAATGAAGAATGATTTGCAAATTATGTAATAAATTTTGTAAATCTATAATAATTTGTCTTTTTACTGTCCGTCCGGTGCGTCATCTTTGGAAGTTCTGCGTATGGTCCCAGTCGGCGTCATAATAACTGGATCCTTAAAGATTGATTGAGGGCTAATATTTTGAATAACTTCCCGAACCGGAGAACCGCCCCGAGATACAATGCTTGCACTTACAAAAATGAGGAGGTTGCGCTTTTGGTAACTTTCCGCGTTAGACTGAAAAAGCCTGCCAAGCAGGGGGATATTTCCAAGTACTGGAATTTTATCGTTTACCGTTTTTACTTCCTCTCTGGTTAAGCCACCGATAATTACAGTTGCTCCATCAAAAATCGTCACTCTGGTTGATACTTTTCGTACGGAAAAAATAGGCATTAAATAACCGGACGGTTGGATAATCATGGGCGGTGAACCAACTTGTGAATTTCCTATCATCGCTGAGTTTCCGCCATACTCGATAAACCCGTCGAACTCAGTTACCTTGGGCTTAAGCTCCAGATTAATCGAATTATACTTTTCAATGGTCGGCGTTACATCGAGCACAACCCCTACTTCACGAAACCCTGGTTGCTCATCATCAGGGGCAACGGTTTCAAAGGTTGGCTTACCAGGAGCAATAGCAATCACTGATGTGCCCCCTCCCTGATTATCATCACCACCGCCCCCGGGAGTTCCACTTATTGTCGCAGCTTCATAGTCCACCGGATAGATAAATTCCTGAGCGATTGTAATCACGGCATTCTGACCATCCATCACTGTAACCCTAGGAGCACTTAGCAAATCGGTGCCCTGTTTTCTTTTGAGTGCATTAACCAACAAGGTTGCCTGACTGCTACTTAAAATCATGGAGCCATCTGCCCCCAACTGTGCTGACGGATTAGAGGTAAGGAGGGGAGAAACACCTGCACCAATCGAAATTTTACCAGGCAAGGTAGGCAAAGGATTTGCCAGGTTCATACTGGCATCTGCATTATCGGGTATGCTAATGATAGTATCACGGGTGGTTCCGGTTGGTGAATGAGCACTGGAAAGAGTACGCGTATTTCCCGTAAATTTTTGGCTGTAACTTGTAATAACCCGCCCTGAATTATCTCTGAGCACATCCCCTGTATTCGGATCAAATTGAGTGGTAGGATTACCCCAGGCAAATTCCCAACCAAAACTGATTTCATCCAGTGCGCCCTCCTGCACTTCGAGAAACTTGGTTTCAATTTCAACCTGACGGCTAGAGTCTTGGTCGAGTTTGGCAAGAATTCGTTCGATTAAATCAAGGTAACGCCTTTCATGTGTGATGATCATTTGGAAGCCATCAAACGAAAATTTATGCCCCTTAGTATCAGAAAATGGTATACCCGTGCTTTCCAAAAATGCCCGGATCTTCAAACCATCATCACCGCTTTCGCCGCCACCTCCTCCTCCGCCAGTAGCAAAGGGATCGATGTCTCCTCCTCCTTCACCAGATGAACTTCCGGTCATTCGACTAATCGTGCCCTGGGTCATTTCGTAAAACTCGGTCTCCAATGGTCTGCCCTTGAATGCACCTCCAGTTTTTTGGATAACCACGGCATCTGACCGCACATCGAAAGTCCACCCTACCATTTCGGTAATGTATTGAATCATTTCTCCAAGGGGCATGGAATTTAAGGTGATGGTAATTGGTGGTTCTTCCTCTTCCCCGATCAACGGAATAATATTTAAACCCTTCTTGGCTGGATCAGGTTCAGTTAAATCAAATTGCCTCGCCTGACGCTGTAGTTCCGTCATTGCCTCGGAAAGGGGTGAGTCGAAGAATTGAACACCGGGAATCTCGATAAGTTTGAGCTTTTTCTCAATATTGCTTGGGCCCTCTTCGACATCCTTGGCTTCCTCTATTTGCCGATCGAAGACCTTGGGCCGCTCCCATTCCCGCTCAATTTCTTCAAGCATTTCCTGCCTCGTCTTGATATATCCCAAATAGCTTTCCTGCTGACGCATTTTAGATATTCGCTTGAGCATTTCCTTGGCCTCAAAGTTGTCACTGTAGCGTGTTTCAATCGCACGATATGTCTCGGTTGCCCCAGTTAAATCTCCGTTGATAAATTGAACTTTTGCCCGCATCAATAATTCACTCAACTGTTGTTGCCGCTCTTTCCAGTCAGGCGTAAATTCAGATATATCTCTCTTGAATGGATCGGCTCTGTCTTTTGCAACCTGCTCGTTTGCCTTGTCTGCCCTGCCCAGTTCTTTGTCCACAGCTTTTTGTCCACCAGTCTCTTTCAAGCCTGGCCGGCCATAAGTAAGGGTGTCACCCTGAATATTTCTGTCCTGATAAAAACCCGTGCGAAAATCATCGATAAGGCTTTCCGCCTTTTCCCAATCTTTGTCTTCCCGGGCATCATCTGCCTTGGCTAAGTTTATTCGGTTTTTTACAAGGGACGCCTCTAAAATAATCGGCCAGGTTAAGGTATTTGGTTCAAGAAATTTAGAAATATTAAGCAGAATTTTTTCTGCTTCATCATATTCTCTTTTCTTGATCATGCTTTTTGCTTCGTCGAGCATTTCCTCGGCAAACATCGCCTGCTCGGCATTTTTCTCACGGCCTTTTGCAATTTCTGCATCAAAATCTATTTCAGCAGATATACCCAATGTTTCAGTTTCAACTGATCTTCGTGAATCCTCGGTATCGCGATATTCCAGAACCAACTCCTGAACCTCATTAACTTTGCCCTTGAGCATTGCCTCACCTACCTTAAACCAAATTACCTGTTGCTTTGCTTTGTAGAGATCGCTGATCATCGCAATCGTAGCTGTGTTTGGGGCCAATGTGGCTATCGCTTCGTTTAGTTGATTTTCCGCAAGCTGATAATTTCCACGGGAACTGTCAGCTAGTGCCTTGCGCAAAGCTGCCTCTGCAGCACGCAAACTAGAATCAATCTTGGCTTTTTCTTCCTCCACCAAACGATCGAGATCAGGCTTGGCATCGTCGATGGGGAGCCCAGCTTTTGCCCTGATCTCTGCAAGGTCTCTCTTCGCCTTGTCTAGCTCGCTTACAAGCTTTCCAACAAGCGACACATCCCTGGTCTGCTGGAGTTTTGATTTTACTTCCCGCTTGACTTGACGATCTCCAAGCTCGTCTGAAACATTCCTGCGATACCTTTCAATGTACTGACTGGCTAATGTATATTTTTTGTCTTTCATCGCTTGATTCGCCAGTTTGAAATAAAGCTTGGTTTCTTCGGCTTTGATCTGCCGAAGATAAAATTCGTTCTCAGAGTTTTTCTCCAATTTACTCAATGCATTTTCCGCCAACGACTGAGCTTCCTCGAGCCTACCCTCCTGAGCGAGGACACGAACACGGTCCAGCAGATTTACTAAATTAGTTTGAGGGCCAATTAAATTAGAATTTGGTTCTTCCTGCAGTTCGGGCGGTGGTTCTTGGGTGGGAATGCCATCCAGAGAGAATTGACCGAAAAGAAAAGCCTTCGGATAACAAAATATGAAGAAGAAAGATAGGACTAGCTTTCCAAGGTAATGTAATTTGCTTTTCGATTGTGTGGGCATCAGTAAATAAGTGAGGAATTCCTCTGCTTCAGGAACCTAAACTATACCGCAAAGATTCTTTATAAGGTCAACCTTGAAAGGCTCAAGTTTTCACCGCGGAAAGCAGATTTATTTGAGTTTCTAAATCGGAAATGATTTTTGAATTAACTCGGTCGGACTAGGGTCCTTGTGACTGTGGTTGATGTATTTTTCTTTCAAATCAATTTTTGATATTTGGTATTCCCTTCCACCCACATTGAAGAGTTTGTTTTCATCATTGCTTGAAAATTCTATTATCTGACCCTCATATCCAGGTAGATCCACCTCAAGGGTGAAGGTTACATCTCCAGCAAACACCTCTTTCATTAAGCTATTAATTTCAAATGGCTCAGGAATTTTGTAGTCCCTCACCATTGCCCGACCAACAGGCCTTAATCCCCCAGTTTGCGGGTTTTTATGCTGCTGGACTACAAAATGTTCGACAATGAATATCCTGCCAGGATCATCTTCACCACAACGAATTAAACTCGGTTGTCCGGGTTTTCTATTCTCATTTCTCTTGTATGCTGTACCCGGTTCAATCCGGTTACGGACCGGCCTACTAGATGTTGTGGACTCAAAAGTTGCAAGATCCTCGAAGTAGGGTGTCCCGCCAATCCAACTGCATAATCGGTAAGGATAGCTTTTTCTATTTGCCGCTTTAAAGATTAATCCAAACGATTCTGGAGGTGCCTCTTCTTCCTTACTTTCTGGCAAGCGGGTTGTTAACATTCCTTCATGAACATAAATAACAGGTGGCGTAAAAAGATCATAACCACTATGGTTTTGGTCTGAATTACTTCTCGTCCATTTGTTTTTGAAAATATCATCTTGCAAGGGGAATTGATTGCGTTGGTAAAAGGAAATTTCAGCGTCGTGTAAATTTAAGTCTCCCAAGTTGCCAACTTCTAATTCACGTATCCCAATTATCCTTTCGATGTTACTAAATGGGACCACAATGGTTTCACGACCAATTCTTAAGGCCAAGGTATTTGGCATGCCTTTCCAGTTCTGACCTATCTGAAGGTTTTGCTTAAGCGAAGCAGACAGCCTTTTCCCATCACTTAAAAAAATTTCGACTTCAGCGTTTCTTAAATAATAAGAGGAAAGGATTTTTATACTTTGCCAATCCTCTCCATCACTGAATCGATGATATATAAATTCACCGGGCATAAGATCAAAATTGTTATCAAGAGACAAAAAACTAATTTTGTTTTTGACGCTTAATTTGATAGCAGAATTAGCAGAAGAATCGCCTGCAGACTTAGTGGAATCATCATAGGCAAATGTAAAACCAAGCAAAATTAAAAGAGCAATTAATACTAATATCTTATCGTAGTTTTTAATTACTTTGATCATGTTCAAAATTAATTTATGCCGTTTATAATATCTTCTAGAAACTTAGATTCTATTTCTTTATTTGCAAACTGGTCCTTGAGAATTTGAAACAGTTTCTCCGTGCTATATTCAATGTGGTAAATATATTCGAAAACAAAAGTAAACTGAGAATCAATATCATGAATTATAGGCAAAATATCAGTCTTTTTGTCCGCCCTACTGGTAGATATAAAGCTACTATCTATTTCATTGGTTCTATCCTCAGTTTTTCTGAATGAAGAAAAGTTAACAATACAGTATGGAGGCCTGAGCTGATTCAAAAATGTCCGTGCTTGATTTGTTTTTCCTGTGAATTTTACTTCAAACATAAGTGACTTTACATTTTCTAAATGACCAAAAAGTTTCAGATTACTCGTAACCAGTTCTTCTGAACCAATATGCTTTTTGTCAGTATCACCAACTG
>JAYQBI010000078.1:0-6302 GCA_038137235.1 Opitutales bacterium
GGGCGAGTTTAAGTTCGGGATTCGTTTAATTTAAATTTCTGAACTTCTTCCCAAAACAAGAATAAGCTTTAAAATATTTGTCTGAAGAATCCGTCCTCCTTGACTTCAGCAATGATATTAACATCATGAATAGTATGAGTAGTGAATTTGATTGGTTTATGGTGACCATGCCTATTTTTGCAATTGTGGTGTATTTAATCGTCATGATTGGATCGATGGAGAAGCAACCAAAGTTTCTTGAATCGGAAGGGGTAAAGAAATTGACCAGCTTTCTTTTCGTGGGCTTGTTCGGAGTGGGTATCTTAGTTTCACTCTACTACATGATCATCCGTTTTATTGACTTGTTAGCAAGTTATTGAAACATTTCTCTTTATGCCAATATACGAATTCTCCTGCCTGAATTGTTCTAAGGATTCTGAGCAACTGATTCGCTCGAGGGATTGGCAGAATGAAGCAAAGTGTCCTGAATGTGGTTCGACTGAGTTGGCTAAAAAGCTCTCTGTTTTTTCCGCTAGTAGTGCCGAATTTGAATCGGTAGAATTACCCACCTGTTCGGGTATGCCCAGCAACTGCGGTCGTTGCTCGCTGGACAACTAGTCCTATTTAATTTTTTTGCTTTCCATAGATTAGATGGAAGCTTGGCAAACTTTGGAACACATCATCATTCGTTGTGGTGTCGCTTTAGTTTTAATATCTGTCTGGACGTGGCGCTTTAACCGTCCAACGCGATTTAGGGGTAAGCGAGCTAGGAACATGGCTCAGGAATTTGAGGTATATGGACTATCAAAGAAAAAGATGTACATAGTTGGTTTCTTAAAGGTGACGATTTCAATTTGCTTTTTATGTGGCCACTGGTTCCCTTTTGTTATTCGTCCTGCGGCTGCAATTCTTGCATTTTTAATGGTGATGGCTGTAGTCTACCATTTGAAAGTTGAAAGAGATAAGTTGCTTAAAGCTGCACCTGCATATCTTGTACTCTTCTTTACCAGTTACTTGGTAATTATGTAACTTTCATCAGTTTGTTAAACTTACCAACTAGGTCGGTTTGACGGGAGAGAGTTTTATTATTTCTAATTGCCATTGCATAAGCGGCTGGATCACCAACAAAAATGACTTTCTTTTTCGCTCTGGTAAGCCCAGTGTAGACGAGGTTTCTTTGCAACATCATAAAGTGTTGTTTAAGAAGTGGAAAAATAACAATTGGATACTCACTTCCCTGGCTTTTATGAACTGAAATTGCGTAGGCTGGTTGAAGGTCAGTAACCTCCATCCGCTCGTAATTAACCAGTTTCCCATCAAATTCAATTTCAAGCACACCGTTCAATGAGTCCACCTTTATTATAATTCCTAAATCTCCATTATATACATCTTTGTCATAATTGTTACGGGTTTGAATTACTTTATCCCCTTCTCGAAAGAGCATCGTGCCCATAATGTGGGTTGCTCCATTCGGATTGATAGCATCCCGAATCTGGTCATTCAGGTTGCCAATTCCTCCAGTGCCTCGATGTAAGGGAGCAAGTACCTGTAGATCAGTTTTTGGATTTATCCCGAATGAATGGGGTAAGATCTTTTTACAGAGCTCGCAAACCGTTCGGACGCATTCCTCTGGGGATTCAGCTCGAATGAAGTGCACATCGCGATGGTGCGGTAGCGAAGAACTTGATTCTACAGGAGTAGGTGGGGCTGATTTCCCAGACAGAATCGAATGAGCCAATCCCACAATCCCGCTGTCATCAGATTGGCGAAATGTAACTTTTAGCCGTGTGACCGGTAAAAACCCGCAATCAATTAAGTCCTTGAGCACATTGCCTGAACCAACCGAAGGTAATTGATCGGCATCACCAACGATTAATAAATGTGCATTTGAGGGGAGGGCACGAATAAGGGCAGCTGCAAGTCGGGTATCCAACATACTTGCTTCATCCATAACCAGATAATCACAAGTTAGTGGATTGTGCTCGTTGACAGTGAATCCACCCTGTGATGGATCAAATTTGAGTAGACGATGAACGGTCTGGGCAAAGTGCCCAGTACTTTCTGCCATTCGCTTGGCTGCACGCCCAGTAGGAGCAGTCAAATATATCTTAGTTTTTTTGGCTTTGAGAATGGAAACCAATGCCCTGAGAATGGTAGTTTTTCCAGTGCCTGGACCACCGGTAAGAATAGAAACTTTGCTTTCAATTGCTTGCCTGACTCCATTGATTTGTTCTTCTGCAAATCCGAATCCAGCCTTTTCTTGAGCCCACTGAATAGCTTTCTCAGTGAGAATAGATGGCAGGCTTGATTTTCCATGAACAATGGTGTGCATGGAATGGGCTAATGTATTCTCTGCTCTTGCAGTGGAGGGCTGTTGAAGCCATCCGATTGTTGATTCTGTAATCTCACTTTGGGAAAGTAAAATATCGAGCCGTTTCTCCACTTCATTTGAGTCAGCCTGAAGTAATTCGATTGCGTGAAGGCCAATTTCCCGACGCTCAAAATGAGTATGACCCTGATCTTCGCCCTCCTGCATTACATGTAAGATACCTGCATCGATGCGTGGCGGGCCATTGCTGGCAAGACCAAGATTCAAAGCGATACGGTCGGCAGTTTTAAAGCCAATTCCTTTTACCTCACGAATGATTCGATACGGTTCGGTTTCCAAAATAGTTTTGGCTTCATTGCCATACTTTCGAACAAGGCGAAGGCAAAGTGCATCGGTTACCCCATAGGTTTGTAAAAACATCATCACTTCCCTGACAGATTTTTGTTCTTCCCAAGCTTGTTTGATACTTTTTGCACGCATTCTTCCGATACCCTCAATTTCCCGGAGGCGGGCAGATTCTTCAGAGATCACCCTTAGGGTATCTGCTCCAAAATGATCCACGATTTTTTTTGCGTAGGTTTTTCCAATACCGTGAATTAAGCCACTCGCGAGGTACTTCCGGATGCCATAAGCCGAAGCTGGTAATTTACTCTCAAACTTGTCGAAGGAAAATTGTTTCCCATGTTTTGGGTGCATTGTCCATGTGCCGGAAAGAAGGAGAGTCTCTCCACATTGCACCTTGGGAGCTTTACCAACTACGGCAATTTCCTCTTTCCCTTCACTTCCTTTTAATTTTCCGATCAGGAATCCATTTTCTTCATTGTAAAAAGTAATGCGATCGAGCACACCCTCGAGGCTTTGATTTTGCTTTTTTGATAAATTGATCTTCCCCATTACCCAAGAAACTGAATAGCTTCATGTAGAGGGATACTAAAGCTTAATATTCTACCGCCAATCTAACGCCCACCTGATTGAACAGTTGATTATGGTAATCACCGGTCTCCCCAACCCCATCCAGGCGGTAATAAAAAGTGAGAGAGTAGTCATCTGACCATTTCCATCCGAACCCAAGCATGGCTCCGTAATAGTAGGAAGATTCCAAAGTGTCGGAGATATCTTCTCCATCAAGGTTTAAATTTTTTCTGGAAATTGCATAACCAAGAGATGTATCGATTTCGAAAAAGTATTTCTCGGAAATTGGAAAAATGTAGCCAATGCCCAAAAAAGGAGAGACTAAAAAATTAGTACCACTAGTCCCAACTGACCCAAAGCCTACTAGCTCAATTGACGTTGTATTGAAAAACTTGGCGTCAATTCCAGCTTTCCAAAATAATTCATTATAAAACCTGTGGTATTCGGCGCCTAGTGTTATCCCGGTTTCGTAGTTTATCGTAAAACTTCCATTTTGATTAGTGAATTCATTTTCTTGGGGAAGAGTCGGTGCGATGTAGAGACCTAACAAGTTTTTGTTCTGCACCAGGTCAGTAATTACAGGTGCACTTTCAATTTCATAATCTGCATTCTTACTTGACGACTGATTTTCACGCTGACTGGGGGGAGAGGGAGGAGGGACGGGTTCAAAACTTTCAATTGATTCCAAATTGATTCCCCTGCGTTTGTATTCTTCTTCAAGAGACTTCATCTTTTGCCGAAGTTCTGAAAAGTTTTTTCTTACTGATTGAAGGGCCAATTCTCGATTCGATGGAATGGTTACTTCATCGGTCTTTTTGGCAATGAGTGAAATATGCATAATGATCACCAACCCAAATATGTAAGAATAAGTACTCACTATTTACCCGAAATTATAGTTTTTACCGCAGTTTTTGCTTTTTCCTTCTCAGCGAGGTCGGAATTTTTGATCTCCTCCAGTTGGATTGCAGTTCTCTCTGCAGGGCTTAGCGAATTTACATCAACTGGTGGGATAGAGAAAAAATCATCCCATTTTTTCCACTCCATGCGGTAATAATCGTAGCAACGAGTTCCATTGTTTGGGGATAAATCAAGATATAACCAATTGGAAAGGTCACTACAAAAGAGATAAGGAAATGATTTTTGATAGGTCCATAACCAACCACTCCGCTCAGACCAAATCCAGTGTGAGTCGTTAATTTCAGAGGGGTGGGAATAAATCCATCCTAACCAATAATGATAAATCCAATTTTTCCCTGAATCATAAAATACGCCAAACCAGGGAGAGGAAAACCAATTGAAACCCTCATCAGAGACTGGGAAATTTGTAGAGACACTAGCTGCACTCGACACATCAGTGAAATATTCATCAAGAGGACTAACATTATCAGCAAGGTAGGCAATGGATTCAGCTATTGAAAGGGCAGATGAATAATCTGAATGTTTTAAGTCCGCACCACTGGAATGAAAGTGTGCAAATGTCCACATTGCATCGCTTTGCTCTGTTTTTACTAATTCTACGCCGACTTCAAAATCAATGGAGTCGTCAACTGATGTCCAAAAGAATGCGATGACTGAATCTCCTTCATCGGTTTCAAAAACTTCAGAATGATACGAACTAATGCTTTCAGATTCTGTTAAAGACTGACTTTTTAAGGCCGCCCATTGATTGAGGTTTTCAATGTCATCTTCACGATAAATTGCCAATTTCATGAATTGGCGGCTTTGAGAAAAAAAGGTGTAGTTTGCCAATGTGGAACTTGAACGATCAAAAAAAGCCTTAGAGATATCGATAAGCTGATCATCAGACCTGAAAAATAATATGGGCCCATCTTGAAAGCTACTCTGGTATCTTGATAAAGTTGTAGGATTTTCCGGGACATTTTGAACAAATGAAAGGGGCTTGGATTCTTCATTACTTGAGTAAAGTGAACTGGCAAATTCATGAACCCATGCTAGTTCAGAACTTTCACTCATGTTCAGTTCACCTGAAACGATAGCTTTTATCCAACCATCTGAAAAATTTTCTTTCCACTCTGTAGAGGTGAGATCGACCACAATTTCGAATTCCATCAACTTTTCACCATTCGAGTCATTTTTCTCTCTCGCAAGGCTGATTGATGGATAGCCAAAATGGGTGATTATTGATTGAGCCAATGTAATCTCGGAATCATCGGACTGATCCCATGCATTTCTTTTCATTTGTCCCCATTGCTGCAGGTCTTGGAATTCTTTTTCAGTTTTTATTTCAAGTTGGATTGAGTTGTCTTTTGTTTTGGATGGATAGACTTTAAACTTTCCATAGTTGGATTCTCCGTGTTGAGAAAAAGATTGTTCTACCTCAACCAATGAATCATTCGATACCTTGAATGTAAGTTCCGCCGAGGTGAATTCACGATCCAGAATGGGTTCTGGGAAAGAATATACTCCAAGTTTTTCGGTAAAGGAAGAAGGCTCAAATGTCGGTGAGATTTTGTAATCAATTGACTGGGCAATTGCCATAACTGTATTCCTACTTGTTCGGTCTTGAGTAGCTAGGCGTACTGTGCAGAGCAACATTGGATTTGATGATTGGGTTTCACCTAAAACAGCAGCTTGCTTCCATTCATCAGTAGTTAAGTTAATCCCAATGATGATTTCTTCGATACTATTTTGTTCGCGTAACATCACGATTCCTGGGAAGCCAGCTTCATTTGTGAATTTCTGACCGAATTTCATTTCTCCAATTTCTGAAAAGAGCCAGCTATTTTTTTGCCGATTTGCCCATTCTTCAAGACCGGTAAAATCATACTCAATTCCTAAATCGAAGGAAATTGAATCTGAGGGGTTTGATAATTCTACCTGATGTTTTACTGGTGATGAGTAGTGGTGATTCAAAAATGATTGATCGATCAGGATTTTGGTATTTTGGGGGACTCCGTATTGAAATGGACCATCGTAGACTATTCGGTTTAGTTCGGTGTTTGAAGCATTCGTTTCAAAGAACTTGTCATTCAAAGGAGAGTCATCTGAGCCCATGACATCGAAACAGATTAAGAGATAAGTAAGGAATAAAAACTTCGATTCCCCAAATAATTTCATGGCA
>JAYQBI010000079.1:0-6243 GCA_038137235.1 Opitutales bacterium
GGTCTACCATGAACTTCGGACGGAAGAACAAGAAAACAATTTGATAACCAGTAGAATCCTTCGGTTAAAAGGGATGGAACCTGGGGTCAATCAGGGTGGATGTGTCGACACTTTTTCGCGGTATGTTTACATTCACGGGACCAATCATGAGCCCAGATTGGGGGAACCCTCGAGTTCCGGATGTATTCAGGTATCGAATGTGGATGCTGTTGAACTGGCCAGTATTGTCCCGGTTTCAAGCTTCCTGTTGATACTCAAGGATGAGCAGATTGATGATAAGGTACTATGACCGTATGTTTCTGATTTCTTCCTCAAGGAACATTTCAGGGGATTGGCTAAATTTATTCCACAAGGCTTGGCGGATATTTTCCCGATGACTTTCACTGAAAAGACCGGGTTCTTTACGTTGTCTGTATTCTGTTCTTATTTCCTTGGTAGAGAATGATTCTTTAAGGTATGAATCGATGCAGATTTTTCTAGAAATTTCCTCAGATAAATTATGCAAAAGCTTGTAGAATAAATCAGTTTCAGAAAGTGGTGAATTTATCTCAATAATGTGAGCTTCATATTCTTTGCGTTGCGATAAAAGTTTCTTGAGGTTATCAAGCGTGGAATGCTCCATCTGCTTAATAACAACAAAGAGGTCGCAAAAAGCATCAAGATTTAGTCGGAAAAGATGGGGGAGGGAGTGACAGGACCAACATTCAGAGAAAGAGTGAGGGAACCTAGTTGTGTCCAAATAGTCTAGCTCACTAGATTGGCCAAGAAAGGCTACTTTTAGCTTCAAGGAAGGAGCGTGTTTTTTGATCTCTTCAGCAAGGAAAGAAATCTGTTTTTCATCCAAGGGTAAGGTTGAGGTCAAAGGAGGGGGGAGGGCGTTTTTCATAAGGGGTGTTGTAAGGATATTCCAATGTCTGGAAGATTGTCAAATGCAAGCCGTCCGTCCAGTGCCTGTGAAAAATTGTCTAAAGATTTAAGATATAGTCAGTTACACTCTTAAGATCTTTGTATACATGACCTTGGTTAAGTAAGGATAGCTCATCAAAAGTGTGGGTTCCTGTATCAACTAGTAAGCATCTCAAACTTGCATTTTTTGCAGTCTCGTAATCAAAAGGAGAATCTCCCACATAAATACTTTTTGAGGGGATGGATTGCAGCTTTGTGAGAGCAAATTCTGTTAAAAGGATATCAGGTTTTTTCCATACTGTATCATCTGCACCTAGAGTAAATTCTAGGTATTCAGAAAACCCCAAGAAGTCACAAACCTTTCTGGCATGAGGTCCATATTTGTTGGTTAGGACTGCTGTTTTCCAGCCATTTTCTTTAAGTCTACAGAGAGAATCTTGGGCGAAAGGAAGCTCTACTAGACCTTCCAGCATTACTTCTTCGAAAATTGGTCTAAGTCTGAGCACACCTTCCTTAGCCCGATCTGGGCCAATAAGTTTTACCATTGTCGATTCTGATGCTCCTCCAATTGCCCTTTTGACTGTCTCAAAGGATGGCTTATCATATCCCATTCCAACAATCACCTCAGAGAAAGCACGATGGATGGCTTTAAATTGGTCGATTAAGGTTCCATCAAGGTCGAAGATGATTGATCGATATGACATTGTTGCTAAAAACTTTAATGCAATGACTACAGACCTGGCAAAAGACAAACAAAGAAATTTTGCTAAATGCTCTGTTTCACTCGTGAAAAACAGGGAAGCCCCATGCTTATTATTTGCAGGTATTTGGAAGAACTTTTCGCCGCAAAAAGCAAATTTTGAAAAATGTTGTTCCTTGCTGCTTTCCCTTCAGGAATACGAATCTTGCGAAATTCATTTATCAACCGATTGTGACTGGGACTCATCCCTGGTTGTTTTTTTGCTTAGATTGAAGAATGAAATGAAAGATTCTGAAATCAAATTAGATTTTACTGGTTTACCCCCTAAATTATCCAACCTCCTTGCCCTTTCTTACAGAAACAAATCCTCTGAGCATGATCAGAATGAAATTCCTCGTCCAGATACTTTTAAAATTCATTCTTCTTTCATCTTGGTTTTTCTGCAGGTTGCAGACTTTCTTGGTAAGTGCCTAATATATTTCAATAGACTGCTTCTTGGTAGAAGTTTTATGCGTATCAGGGACTTTCTTGTATGCTGCAGGGATTGCGGAGCTTCGGCTCTCCCTATTGTCACGCTTATTTCATATTTAACAGGTCTGACTTTGGCCTTTGTGGGTAGTGTTCAGCTAGAAAAATTTAATGCTACTATCTACACTGCGGATTTAGTTTGTCTAGCAATGGTACGAGAGATGGGACCATTGATGGTTGCTATTGTGATGGCTGGACGAACTGGGGCATCATTCGCTGCTGAGTTGGGTAGCATGAAACTTAATGAAGAACTTGATTCCCTGCGAACACTTGGGATTCCTGCGGTTGATTTTCTTGTGCTCCCCAGATTGATTGCATTAGTGCTGATGACTCCCATCTTAACGCTCTACGCTGATATCGTCGGAATCTTGGGTGGATTAACGGTTGGCACACAAATCATGGGCTTTTCCTCTCTACATTACTTTGAGCAAACCCAGTCTGCTCTGCTTTCTATGTGGGAAATCTCTTCGGGGCTTTGGAAAAGCCTCGTATTTGGACTTATCGTCGGGTTTGTTGGTTGCTACAAAGGAATTTATACAGGTTCTACTTCAAGCTCATTAGGGCGGGCGGTTACATCTGCAGTTGTAGTCTCTATTACTTTGATTGTAATTACCGATGCGCTTTTCGAGATTGCATATAGTTATTTCGGTTTAAGGTGAGTATCAATTCTTCAGAAGAAAATGAAATCCTCAAGGTTGCTGGCCTTGAACTTAGCTATGGGCAGCATCTTGTCCTGAAAGATTTAAATTTTTCAGTGAAGAAAGGCGAATGTATGGCAATCATGGGTAGTAGTGGTTGTGGGAAAAGCACTTTACTGAAATCTATGATCGGTCTTTTATCACCTCGGTCCGGTGACATACTAATAAATGGAGAGTCGCTTTGGGAAAAACCGTTGGAGCCAAACCCATCAGTTTTTCGAAGCTTTGGAGTTTTGTTTCAGGGTTCGGCTCTTTGGAGTTCGATGACATTATTGGAGAATGTGTTACTTCCACTTGAGACATTTTCCAAACTTTCCCATAGTGAAAGGGAGGAGTTAGCGTACTATAAATTATGCCTTGTGGGATTAAATGGTTCGGAATCTTTGTACCCTGCGCAACTAAGCGGCGGCATGAAAAAAAGAGCTGGTATTGCAAGAGCTCTGGCTTTGGATCCCCAGATCCTCTTTTTTGATGAGCCCTCTGCTGGGTTAGATCCCGTAAATGCTCGCAAACTAGATGAACTCATCAGTGATTTGAAAGAGAATCTTGGTCTGGCGTTCGTCATTGTATCGCATGAACTACAGAGTATTTTTTCTGTTGCAGACAATGCGATTTTTCTAAGTGCCTCCTCAAAAAATATCGTAGCAGATGGAAGACCCAGTGATTTGTTGTCCTTAAATGAAATTCCTGAGCTATCAGAATTCCTTGTATCATGGAACTCCTCACAGTGCTAAAGCTTGGTATAATCATCAATATCTAATGTTGCCAATTGGAAAGGCTACTATTTCATGAAAGTGGTATGAGGAATATGGCGAATAGTGCCCTTGTCGGTGTTTTTACCGTTGGTGGATTTGCTATTTTGCTTGGATTTATGATTTTCAGCGGTGGTTTCTCCAAATGGAGTAACGGCAATGAGAAGTTCGTTCTTGTTTTCAATGAGAATGTGTTTGGTCTTCACGAAGGAGGTAAGGTTACTTTCAATGGCGTTAGAATTGGGCGAGTAGAACGTTTTTTCATTGGTGAAGCGTATGAGTCCAGTCCAGTGCCGGTTCTCGTCGAAATCAATCGTGATCTTGTCAAAAGGCACATGATTTTATCTGGAAGTGAGGTTTTTCAGGAAAATGGCTCTTTCAAGGAGGAGGTAATTCCTCGCTTGGTCGGACAGTTAGTTCAAGAAAGCTTCGTTACTGGAATACTATATGTGAACCTCAATGTGAATAGTGCCAAGACAGTTGCAGACAGCAATATATCATTGGTTCACGGACATCGTTTGCTTCAAAGTAAAAGCTCAATATTTGCTGAATTAAGTGAGTCGATAAACCTAGAGAAACTGAGTAAGCAGGTTAGTCAGTTAATTGAAGTTGCGACAATACAGTTGAACGATCTAAATTCGAGTGAGATTTCTACCAGCGTTATTACTTTAAGTTCTAATGTTCAAGTCGCACTAGGAAAAATTTTGGAAAATTACTTGGAGTTAGGGCCAAGCCTTACTTCAACTTCAGAGGAAGCCAAAAAGACCCTGACTAACATATCCTCCCTAAGTACAAATCTTAACGACATACTTCTTCCTGAGTCTGATGTCAGGTACGGAATGGTTTCTGCATTGAGGGACATTAGTTCTATGTCCAAATCCTTGAAAAACTTGGCAGATTTACTTGAGAGAAATCCGCAAGCGTTTCTTCAAGGTAAATTACCTCCGGTAGAAAATGAATAAAACAAAACATATTTTATTATTCGTCGGCTCTGTATGGGCTTTATTTTTAGGTTCATGCATTCTTCCTGAGTCAAATCACATTGAACCGGATTTTTATCTTCTGCATTTACCTCGGCATGATACAAATCAATCAACACAGCAGGGTGCATCGAGTCTGTCCTTTTACATCAGGGAAGTTGAGTTGCCTCAGTACTTAAAAAGTAATCGATTAACCCAAAAGTCATCGATGGAGGTCGTTAAATTCAGAGATTATAAACGCTGGGGTGAGCCATTAGCTGATGGAATTTCAAGAGTATTAGGGGGAAGTTTGTCTCACCGGTTGGGAACTTTAGAGTACTCTTCTTTTCCCAATCGTCGAAGAAATAACTGTCAGTTTGAGATTTCCGTATCTGTTCTTGCATTTGAGAAGACATTTTCCGATCAAGCCTTATTGGAAGCTAATATTGAGGTTAAGCCAAAAGATGGTCTGATAAAAAGGGAATATTTCAAGTCCCAGGTTTTGATTGAAGGCATGGAAGTCGTATCGGAGATAAGAGCTCTGAGTATGTGCCTAGACCAATTGTCAGAAAGGCTTTGTGAGATAATAAACTCCTCCATCCAAAAGAATTAACTTCTGAAGTTCAGAAAATCTACATGAGCGGTGAGATATTGTTTAGCATTGTTGCTGTTATTGGAATTCTGTTAATGTGGAAATATAAGAAATTTGTTGAGAACAGAGACCAGTATGCCTTAGAGCAGGAAGTGGAGCAGGATTTTGGGGAGGAGTATCTAATTAATGAGGACTCTGGGCAGGAGCAAGTTCTTGAATGGCTTGAGGACGAGCAAGTAGTCGACACTATCATCCAAATGAATTCTAAAAAATAATACGATTATGAAAGCACTTGTTTTGTTTCATTTATTATCTTTCTGCACGCTATTTATTGGTTATTTCTGTTTTGCTGGGGACGGTGATTGGAATAATTGGCGTGGGCCTAATTACAACGGGTCTGTCAGTGATTCTTTTAGTTATCCTGAAGAATTTAGCATTAATGAAGGAGTGAAATGGTCCTTTGATCTTCCAGGTTCTTCTGCATCCACGCCGGTAGTGAATAATGGTTTTGTTTTTCTCTCCACAGTTTCTGCGAAATCCGAATCTTCCGATGGTCAATTACTCGCCATTTGTCTGGATCGTGAAAGCGGAGAATTAATCTGGGAAAAAAATATTGGAAGTGGATATAAGCCAGGGAATGGGGATGGTTTGACTCATAAACTTGATTCCAAATCAAATTATGCAAGCCCTTCTCCTGTGGCCTACGGAGGGGGGGCGGTTTTCTTTTTTGGCAATGGTGACCTTACTAACATAAATATCGAAGGAGAAATTATCTGGAGTAAAAATATACAAAAAGAGTTTGGCGACTTTTGCTTCCAGTGGACTTTTGCTGCCACCCCCACAGTCATTGGTTCGCGTATATATCTGCCTGTTTTACAGCGAGATGAACCTGTGCATGGGCGAGGCAAATCAAATGCAAAATCCTACATACATTGTTTTGATCTCAAGGACGGATCCACACTTTGGTCTTACGAAAGAAAGACTACTGCCAAAATGGAATCGAGGGAATCTTTCACCACTTTAATCCCTTACCAAGGTGAATTGCTTCTTGCTGGAGGGGATTTTCTTTCCTCCCATAACCCTGAAAATGGCCATGAAAATTGGAGGT
>JAYQBI010000080.1:0-6179 GCA_038137235.1 Opitutales bacterium
GGGCAGGCTCATGCCATCCGGGTAATTTGTCAAAATTGGTAGATCATTTAGAGGATAGCTGCTGGGCATTCCCGTTTGAGGATCATCGTACAGTATGCAAAGAATCTTCATAGCGTGGAGGTGGTAAGGATTGAGGTTTGTAAAAATCAATCTTGAAGCAGAAATACCATCTTTGTCACGGATTAATTTTTGCACTACCAGGGAAATGAGACAAAATGGCACAAGCTTGATCCTTGTGCTGACATGGCTGACACAAGAAGGAATGCTTTGTTTACAAAGAAGTCAGTAAAAATCACTGTCTTGCCGGCTTAGTATTCGGTATGCATCTTGCATTTATTTGAATTATATGAATGTTGATCCCGAAAGATTTACCGAACTTGGAATTTCTGCAATTCAGGAAATGGCAGAAATTGCCAAGCGTAATGGTCAGCAGGAAGTGGATGTATGGCATCTACTTTCTGCTCTTTTAAATCAGGAAAATGGAATTGTGCCTTCATTGATGGACGAAATTGGAGTGGGTACAGCTCCTGTGCAGCTAGCTTTACAGCGCGAGCTCAAAAATCTTCCCAAAATTTCCGGAAATATAAACACCTCCCGTTCCTATGCATCTGCTCCCCTGACCGAGGCCGTGGAAAAAGGGCAGGAGTTATCACGGGAAATGCAGGACGATTATGTAAGTACGGAGCATTTGCTCCTAGGCTTGTCTGCACTTGGCAAGCCGGCAACCTTTCAGCAATTTCTCAAAAACTTCAATCTTTCTCCAAAGAAAATAAAAGAAGTTATTCTACGAATAAGAGGCGGGCAAAAAGTTACATCTAAGACTCCTGAAAATTCATTTCGGGCATTGAAAAAGTATGGTATCGATTTGGTGGAGCAGGCAAAATCAGGAAAACTCGATCCGGTCATTGGAAGGGACTCAGAAATTCGTCGGGTCATTCGAATACTATCTCGTAAAACAAAGAATAATCCTGTCCTTATTGGCGAGCCCGGTGTGGGCAAGACAGCAATTGTGGAGGGACTTGCTCAACGGATTGTACGCGGAGATGTTCCGGAAGGCTTAAAAGATAAAACGATCTTTACTCTTGAAATGGGATCATTGCTTGCTGGAGCAAAATTTCGTGGTGAATTTGAGGAGCGCTTAAAAGCAGTGCTTAATGAAGTAAGTAAGTCGGACGGACGGATTGTTTTATTCATCGATGAAATGCATACCATCGTGGGAGCAGGGAAGGCGGAGGGTGCCATTGACGCGGGCAATATGCTCAAACCAATGCTTGCCAGAGGTGAACTTAGATGTATCGGAGCGACCACCTTGAATGAGTATCGCAAGCACGTAGAAAAGGACGCTGCTCTTGAACGCAGGTTTCAAACTGTGTTGGTTGATCAGCCAAATGTGGAGGATACCATTTCTATACTTCGGGGATTGCGTGAGCGTTTTGAAATTCATCATGGGGTAAATATCCGTGACGAGGCCATGGTGCAGGCGGCAGTCCTCTCCAATCGCTATGTTTCCGACCGTTTTCTGCCTGATAAAGCAATTGACCTAGTTGACGAAGCGTGTGCCATGATCCGTACAGAGTTGGATAGTATGCCAGCGGAACTGGACGAGGTAAGTCGTCGTGTGCTGCAGTTGGAAATTGAGGAAACTGCCTTGAAGCAGGAAAAAGATAAGTCGAGCAAAGAACGACTTGAGGTTTTAAGAAAGGAACTTGGAAATGCCCGGGATAAGATGGAAACGATCAAGAGGCAGTGGGAAAATGAACGCAAAGGAATCGACGATGTTCGTGTTTTACGGGAACAAATTGAGTCGACCCGTGCAGAAATGGAGCGGGCAGAGCGTGCCTATGACCTGAACTTGGTTGCCGAACTAAAACATGGCAAACTGCCAAAGTTGGAAGCGGAGCTTGAGTCATTAGAACAGGCAGACCGTAAGGATGACGCTATTCTTAAAGAAGAGGTTACCGCTGAAGAAATCGCTGAGATTGTAGCACGATGGACTGGCGTGCCTGTGACCAAGCTTATTGAAGGGGAGAGGGAAAAATTACTTCGTTTACAAAATATTTTGCATGAAAGGGTCATCGGACAAAATGAAGCGGTCGATGCAGTGACTGAAGCTATTTTGCGTGCCCGAGCGGGTATAAAAGATCCTCACCGCCCGATTGGATCGTTCCTTTTTCTTGGTCCAACAGGCGTTGGTAAAACAGAATTAGCTAAAACATTGGCTGAAAGCCTGTTTGATAGTGAAAACAATGTCGTCCGTATTGATATGTCCGAATACATGGAAAAGCACTCGGTTGCCAGGTTGCTCGGTGCGCCTCCAGGATATGTAGGGTACGAAGAGGGTGGGCAACTTACCGAGGCTGTTCGCCGCAAGCCTTATTCGGTTATTCTTTTCGATGAGATCGAGAAAGCCCATCCTGATGTATTTAATGTGCTCTTACAATTAATGGATGACGGGCGTCTGACTGATTCTCAGGGGCGAACAGTAGATTTTAAAAATTCAGTGGTTATCATGACTTCTAATGTGGGGAGCAGGTACTTGCAGGATAATGTACTTGATAATGAAATTTCGGAATCGGCACGTGAGTCAGTTATGGCAGATTTGCGTGATCATTTCCGTCCTGAATTCTTAAACCGGATTGATGATGTTGTACTGTTTAAACCCCTTTCGCTTGAAGAAATAACTTCCATTGTCGACCTATTACTTACTAGCCTCAATAAACGGCTTGCAGATCGAAAAGTAAGCATTGAGTTCACCAACGCTGCCAAACAATGGATAGGAGAAAAAGGATATGATCCGACTTATGGTGCCAGGCCCTTGAAGCGCTTTCTTCAAAAACAGGTAGAAACTCAACTGGCACGTGCTTTGGTCGCTGGAGATGTGGTAGATGGGAGTACCGTTTCTTTTTCAGTTAAAGATGATCAGTTAATCATGAAAATAAACTAAGCATGCTTAGACGAAATAATGGAAGTAACTGTTTGCCGAATGACGCAATAATTAATCCCCAAGAAAAAAATGGCGTAGATTAAGGCACTTACACAACCTTCTACCCCCTGGCTTTTAAAAATCTCAAGGCCATATAACTCAGCATATTTCCCTAAAATAATTTTGGACAAATAAACGCAAAGGAGAGAAACAGTCCAAATTGTTAAGAAAAGTTTACTGATACGAAGGGTAAAAATTTTCGTCAGGCGGAGCGGATGAAATCCGAGTGTAAGCAATCCTCGGGTATTTTCGGAAGCCTGAATGATCATCAAGCGGTAAGAGCTGGTAAAGGTTGCAATGGAAAGGATCGAAAGAAGGGTTCCAATCGAGGCGAGGGGAATTGAGATCAAATTGGCAGCTTGGCTGAGCCAGCCAAAATGGGGCCGTTCCTTATTGGTTTCGTAGCCTAATGGAGAAATGGCTTGAAAAAATTGATCAGCTCGAGATTCGTTCAGCTTGATGATCATGCGGGCTGGATTATTTTGGTTGGGCTGTTCCAAGAATGCATCCTCTAGCTTCATTTGAATTCCTGGATTTTCTAATCTTGAAACGATCATATCGGTACCACTTGTTGAGTTTCTGCCTTTAAGAGTATCAAGAGAAATTGGCGGACCATTGATTTGCCCATTTTCCCAAACAAAGAAAAAGTGATCTTTTTTGATTTCAGCAAAGCGGGAGTTAGCCCATTGCAAAAAACTTTGTGGCACGAGTACACTATTGATTCTTTTACTGAAAGCGACAAATCTCCCAAGCAAGCGTACTGCTTGATCTTTGCCGATGAATATTTCAATTGGCATGGAGGATGCACTTTGAAGAGAAAGAGACGGGTATTCATTGCGTGAAGGAGCAAGGCCAAAATTCCACAGATCAAGGTAAAACTTAGGTACCATAATGGGCACAAATGATTGATTTTCCTCCCACTCCCAAAACGCTGACTTTTCATCGATAAATCGGTCAGGGATCGATTCGAAGAATATATCTGCCCTCGCAGCTGCCCCAAGCCCAACCCTGCCGGATGGCCAGATGTTTATCGTGACAGGGAAATGATTACGATCAAATGTGCCAAGATCAATAACTCCCGGCAGCTTGGTGACTTTATCGAGTTCCTCAGGAAAAAAACTTTTTTCCTGCTGGATAAAATTCTCTAATAATCCACCTTCCACTTTTTTATTCAAAGTAATGAAAATCCCTTCATCTGGTTGCCCCAGCTTTTTGCTTTCGAAATAAATATCGGTTGCAAATATTACAAGGAAGGAGCCAAGAAAGCATCCGAGTGAAGCTACAAGCAATGCCTTCACCGGAGACTTATTGTGCAGGCACTTATCAAGCAGAAGATTGAGCCTTCTCATAGTTGAATAAGCTCATCGCATTGCAATGGACCATTTGCTTCGAGGGAGGTCAGAATGATGCCAGCCCCTCTCGCTTTAACATTTTCTGAAATTAAAAGGGCAGCTTCTTTGGCATGGGCTTCATCCAAATGACTGAAAGGTTCGTCCAAAAGAAGCCAACAAAATGGTTTCATCAAACAACGGATTAAGGCGAATCGTTGGCGCTGCCCAAACGACAGGTTCTCTACTAAGTGATCAAGCAGATGAGCAATATTTAAGCGTTCACACATATCCACGGGATCGGGTACATTAGGATCACGGCACGGAATTAACTCGAGGTTTTCTCTGGCACTTAAATTTTTAAATAAGCAAAGGTCCTGGAAAAGCATTGAAAGTTTGTCTGACCGCAAACCCTGCCATTGGTCTAAAGTGAAATGGGCTATATCTGAGTGATCGAATTTACAATGACCAGTGTAGTCTTTTCGTAAGCCAAAAATAATGTTTAGTAAGGTGGATTTTCCTTTTCCTGACTGAGCCATCAGGCAAAACGATTTTTCGGGCTCAAAAGTAAATTCTTTTCCCCAGAGTCCTGAATTTGAGACTATGGAATCAGGTAGTGGCTTTGGCGTAATTTCACCTAGAAAAATCCTCATTTCAGTAAATTCTCAATATTTTTACCAAGTACATTCTCAAGCTGTTCTTCATCTAAATGAACTGAAGATTTAAACTCCTTGAGAAATGATAGAAAATCAGGCTGAGAGGATATAGCTGGATAAATTCGCAAGGGGTAATCGCTGCCCCAAATGATTTTTTTTTGCCCTGCACAATCAATTAATTTTTGATAAATATGGGCATCATACAGAAGCGGGCATGCGGCAAGATCATAGTAAATATTAGGTGGAGTAGGATGATCGATTGGAAAAAGAGCACCTGCATGAGCAAGAATGATTTTTAGATCTGGAAACTCTTTGGCTAGCCAAAGAAATTCCTCCATTGGAGTAAGCGTTTTGCCTGGATGGTCCCTGCCCGAAGGATCAGTAACATGAAAGTTAACCGGCCAGCCAGCCTCACTGGCAAACTCCATTACCAGTAACCATTTTTTGTCCCGAAGCGAAAATCCTTGGGCCCAAGGATGGGACTCTCCGATCCCTTTAAATCCGTCTTCTTTTGCCTGCTTTAGATAATCTGCCAAGTTTGGGATGTCGGGCCTCACACTAAGAAATCCAATAAACTTTTCTGGGTCTTGATTGATCCAATTAAGGTGCCAGGTATTTGCCTCAAGGCATGTTTGGTATTTTTCCCAATACCAACCAAGCAAGACGCATTGATTGACTCCTGCCGTTTCCATATCTGACAGCATCCTGTTGCGTTCGGCCCAACCTTGAAGGCTTGGTCTTCCTTGAGGGGCAACCATTTGTAACCACAGTTGCTCGCCCCGTTGCTTCGCAAATTTAATCGGATCGCTTATTACTTCCGCAGGGTAGCGGTGAGTGTGCGCATCAATTATCATGACCGCTTATTATTTCGATCAATCCAGAGCGATGGGTAAAGCCCAAAACGCCGATTTAAGGAAGTTCAGGATTTTTTTGTAGCTTCGGTTTCTGAAAGTTTGCGGGTAAGAGTAGCCTCGATGAATGCGGCAAAAAGTGGATGTGCCTTGGTTGGCTTTGACTGAAATTCAGGATGAAATTGAACTGCAACAAACCAGGGGTGATCTTTTACCTCAACGATTTCGACTAGGTCGCGATCCGGATTCACGCCCGCAACAATTAATCCCGCAGCCTCGAGATCTCCCCGGTAATCATTGTTAAATTCAAAACGGTGTCTATGCCTTTCCGATACTTCCTCTTTGTCGTAGGCAACCCGAC
>JAYQBI010000081.1:0-6173 GCA_038137235.1 Opitutales bacterium
AAAATGCACTGGGAAATAGCAGTTTTTTAACTTTCGATGCTTTTGTAGATTGGGCATTATATAATGTTCCATTTGGGTATTATTCGACCAACCGTCAACGTGTTGGGAAACATAAGCAGTCTGATTTTTACACCTCATCCGTTTTGGGGTCCTTATGGGCGGAACTCGTAGTAGAATCATGCGTCGATTTACTGGGAAATCAAAACCCATCGGATTTCACCTTCGTTGAAATTGCAGCGGAACCCGGGTGTTCACTCCTCGAAAAAATTGATCATCCTTTTGGAAATCTTCAAGTTATTCGCCTGGGGGACCCAATCAAATTAAGCGGTCAGGTAGTTGTTTACAGTAATGAATGGTTAGATGCCCAAGCTTTTAAGCGCTTCCGCTTTTCCTTCCAAAAAAAAGATTGGGTTGAAATAGGCGTCAGCCTTAATGGAAATGAATTCGTAGAAGTAGAAATTGACCTGCCCGAGAATCACAACCTAAATCTGCCGCCCCATGGACAACCGGGAGACTTGTTTGATTGGCCCTGTGGAGCACGATGTGCCCTCGACAGTCTTTTATCTGACCAAACCTGGAATGGTCTGTTCCTCACCTTTGATTATGGCTTACCCCAGGAAGTCCTCCTTCATCATAGACCACAAGGTACTGCAAGGGCATATTACCGGCACAAAATGACTAATGACTTACTTGCTAGACCATGCGAACAAGATCTTACCTGCCATCTTTGCTGGGACGATTTACAGGAATGCATGAAAGCAAACAGTTTTTTTGATATCGGTCTTAAAACTCAGGAAGGTTTCTTCCTCTCCCATGCAACCAAGAGAATAAAGTATGAATTTGAGAAAGAATCAAAATCCCATTCATCAGAAATGCAAACAATGAAAGAAATTTTGCACCCTGCACATCTAGGGCATGCTATGTATGCCCTATGGGGAAGAAGGTAAATATTATCTGAGCCTGTCTTGCATTAAGGCAAGCGGGCATCGAGTTCAAAATCAACCTCAACTGGAGCACCGACCTCATACAGTTCTCTGATTTGCTCCTCTGGCCACGCACCATTAAAGATTACAAATTCATCGATTGAGCCTTCCAATGCCACATTCGGATTATATCCGCGGAAAGCCTGGGTGTGGCCAAGAAGTCCTTTTTTCAAGGATATTTGATCAGCAAATCCAATTTTCTCCCGGCTAAAAGATCGGCCATTAACAAAATGATTTACCCATTTTTCATTGGCATCAAAACTTGTAGCCAAATGATTCCATTTCCCCATTCGCTCTTCAGTCAGGGCTACGGGCGATGAATAATTTTCCAAGCCAGACGGAGCATTTACAGCCAAAACAAGCTGACCGTTTCGGTTGAGTGACCAACCAACGGCTCCAGGCATATGGGGACGCGTAAACATGATTGGCGCAACCGGATTTGGCATTCTGTCAACCTTTACCCATGCACACATGGTTACCGAGGATAAAGGAGTTGGTACATTCAAGCAGACACGATCATTATTCTTGGAGAATTGCAGGGCACCTTTACCCGGCCATCTTCCTTCAGTCCATTTGCAACCGATCACAGCTCCATTCCCACTACCACCTCGCTTTTGAGTCTCATCCCGTAGGATACGAGCCCAGGAATCATGATTCTCAAAAGCATAGTAGAGTAAGGTTTGAGGATCGGAGGAGAGCTTTTGGCTAAATTGGTGCCATGCAGTCATTCTTCTTTGTGCCTGCTCCATTGACCTGATAGCTAAATCAGCGGTTCCAAGATAATTTCCACTGGGCATATCCAGTAATGAAGCCGCTCCCCCTTTGTCCAAGTAAAGTGCCTCCCCTCCGCTTAATTCATAGGTAACTTCATGGCCAGTAATATCATTTCCCTGATACTTCACCTTGCCTCGGTAAACATAAACCTCCGCTGATCCGTCCTCATGTGCATGAATCCCAAAGTCTGTACCCAAATCAATTACCTTCCCCATAGGCAAATCAACACTGAAACCAACTGCCACTTTCGGAACATGGGCACGCATCTTTCCAAGATGCAGGGTCGCAGCATTTGAGTTCACAAAATCCGCATGTACAAAGCCCTCAAAAATTACCGTGGCTCCTTGCATAAATTCAACTTGGGCAACTCCCTTTTTCATTTTCCAACTACCGGGCAATATAGGAGCACCTACTTCAAACTTCCTTTCTGTATCTTCAATCCATTGAAGACCGACCGCGTTGGTTAAAACTGCCAGAGCTTCGTTTTCTTGATCGGACACATATACCGGTTGATCATCATCCGCAGAAAGATGAGTTGCCAACAAATCCGGCTGCTCACTCATAAGCGAAAATGGTTTGTAACTAAAGAAAATGTAGACACCGAAAAGCAGAACTGCAGCTAAGGGTATCAAGGGCAGAAATAATTCAATAATTTTGCTTTCCCGGTTATTTCCTTCTTCCACATCAAGGTCAGATAAGCTTTCCTGAGCGTAGTGACAAAGGCTGGCATGCATATCCATAAAGGATACATAAATTTTCCTGGCATCATCGGACTCCGCGAGTACTTTTTCCAACCTTTTCTTCTGGTCTGAGGACAGGTTATTTTCAACCAAGCGGTCAAGAAGTTCATGGATCTCCAGAATTTGTTCGTCCGATAGATTCATAACTCAGGGAGACTCCGATGCGACTTCAAGGTTTACGCAGTCATACAGATTCTTGCGAATACGGGTGAGTGCTTTGTAAGCACCTTGAATGGTTCGGCCGCAAGCCTGAGCTGCAGCTTTTACATTGTGGCCAGACTCATAGCGCACTAATACCATCCGGCGATCCCGTTCATTTAATTTTTGTAAGCAGCGGGACAAAGCTCCGTGCCGATAATCCAATTCCTCCTCAAGCTCAACGCGGGTCTGGGAAATCACTTCTAGGACCTCTTCATTAAAAACCACCTTGGATGTGGCAAATTTTTTCCGGGCAGCCCGTACTTTCCAATAAGCAATTTGGCAGGCCCATGAATAAAAATTGGTTCCAATCTTAAACTCAGAAAATTTCTCACAGATCGTAAGGCTTGCCTCTTGTAATATATCTTCAGCATCTGTTCGTGACGGAACAAGTGTCATAATGTAGGCAAAAATCCTCCGCTGATTCTTCATCATTAGTTGAACCAATTCGGCAGAGTTATCCTGCATTTTCATTAACCCAAGTTACAAAAAAATGATGAATGATCAAATAATCAGGCAGGACAATTTTCAAATTTATTCAATCCTCGGCGAACGACTTCTTTTTCTGCTTTTTCGAGGGATTTCGAGGCCAGTTTTATCTTACGGGTCCTTACTTTAGCAGATTCCCCACAAGGCAAGTCCTTCATTTTGAAGTAAATCGTACCCCCAGAGGATTGAACTAACTGATCGCTCAGATAAACATCCTGCTTTCTTCTTCTGCGTAACCTCTTGACGCTTGCCGGTGAGTGCTTTTCCGTTCCCTGGGAATCATCTCTGCCAAGATCACCTCCTGACTCATCCAGTAAACGTTCTATGGTTTCATCGTCCAGGTACTTATTTTGGAGATCTGTGCAGACAAATCCATCCTCATAGGAAACTTCTCCCATCGGATCATTAATCATTAAGGTTTGGTGAGGATGTCCAAGAACTGCCTTTAAATGTTTGTTGTACCATGCGACTACTTTTTCGACCGCCATACGTCTGTTGCACCCATAGAAGGATTTAGTGGCAATAAAACAACGCTCGGGTGATAACCTTGCTTCGATAAGATATTTGGTTTCATAAATCAGTTCGAAATATTTTTCATATGGAATTCTAAGAGTTGCTTCATATTTCTGAAAGTCATTGAATTTCATCATGTCTGGTATCTCCTTTACGCGTTAATTATTGAATGGTTACATCACCCAATAGGCACTTTTTTTGATTTTCGGACAAAAACTTCAAAAAAAGCCCAAAAATATAACAGGCAAAGGATTACTTATGTGTTCGTTCAGGTTATTTTTCCTGAAGTAATTTACCTAACAGTCTTTTCAAATCGGTGCCCTGAAAAGGAGAAAAACCAACCGATACATCGCGAACAAATCCAGCAGCATCAATGACCACTGTATGAGGCATCCCTTTCACATCATACATTGAGCCAACCCTCTTTTTTTCGTCCAAGGCAACAGTCAAATCAACCAAATCAAAATGATCAATAAATTCTTTAACCTCAGACACAGTCTCACCCTGATTTATTGCAATGAGAACCACCTCAGATTCATCGAACTCAGACACTGTCTCCAAAAGCATGGGTAATCCACGAATACAAGGACCGCACCAGGTTGCCCAGAAATCAAGCACCACTATTTTCCCTCGCTGGGATAAAAGATCGAACTCAGTTCCATCTATCAAAGGTTTAGAGAAGGTTGGTGCAATCTTTCCTTCCAAGAACTGAAATTCTTTTTTCGGGATTCGAAGTGGCGGCGGATTCAATCCTTTAAGGGATTGAGCAAGTAAAGCTTCTATCGAACTGGAATTCATCTCCATGGAAATAACAAATTTCTCGTCCAGGCATTCCGTTTTCATATTCCCCAACAAATTTACGAACGGTCGTGCAGTAGGATCTTGTGCCATTACCAACTGGGCCATTCCAACTGACCCCTGCCAAAGAGATACCATTGCAGATGCCCGCTGAGTATCTGCACAAAGTACAATGGTTTTAATCAAGATACTATCATCACGAAAACTGACTGAGCAGGCAAGTTCCCGCACTCCGTCCACAGCATCAAGAAAAGGGTTCACCTGACTTGCTCCCCCAGGCTTAGGTAACGGAATCTCATCAACAGGCACTTTCAGGAGTAAGGTAATTTGCCTGTCATCGGGTAATTCGCTGGAAATTGAAAAATTAAAATCAGATTGCCCGGCAAAACAGAATTCCTTCATCGATGCAGGAACGGCAGCAATTATAACGGATGAATCATCCACTATATCCGCACTTACACTTAGGTTGGCATCAAAAAGAATTGATTGATTATCCAAGCCCGAATGATTGGTATCACTTAGATTGATAGAGAACTCAAGGCGGTCACTGGTAAGGATTGGGGGAGAAAGAATTTTTCGTGAATAATGAGGTCCAAATTCCTTTTTCATCTTCTCATTAACCCATCCATAAAATTTTGTTAGATTCATGGGTTTTACCGCAGTCAACCCAATAGAAAATCCAATTTCATGACCAATGGATTTTGTATTGGTTTTGTTGGTCAACCAATAATCCAAACCTGACATTACAAACTCAATTCTTGAAAAGTCCTCCTCCAATAAGTCCATTGCCTCATAAAACTCATTACTTTGGTTGATATCCTCCCCCCACTCTTTTACCCATTCACGAAAATCGGGATACTTCTTTTCCAGCCATTTTGAAATCCCACTCTCTTCAATCGACAGGGCATCCACACCAAAAAAAAGGTCAGGCTGATCCTTTTCCTCACTGGCAAAAGTTTGAATATATATAAAAAGAAAAATGAGTGACCATCTCGATATGACTTGTAGCATGTGAGCAAAACTAGCTTTTGAATTAATTACTTTTAAAACGGTATACATTGGTCTCTCTTTTTTGAAATCCAACTGACTGATAGAGTTTATTGGCTGCTTCACGACTGGGTCGGGAGGTTAAATCAACCGTCAATGCACCATATTTTTTTGCTTCCACCAAAGCATGGTGAGTAAGAGCTCTACCCACCCCCTTACCTCTGCCTTTAACATCGACAACCACATCTTCAACCCATGCACGAACCCCGGTGGGTATAGGAAACACAACCAGGGTTAGGCTGCCGACAATTTCACCATCTACTAAGGCAAGATAAAGGTGAACGGCATCACTTTGGACCAATTCAACAAGTGAATTCATGCTCATCGGTTGAGCAGAGGCAGACAATTGCGGGAGCAAATCATTAAGAGCCGCCAGGAATGAATCATGTGGCTGAGTGACTTCGAAAATTTCGACCATACCAAAGATTGTATCGATGCCTATGTATTTACGATAATAAAAACAGGTTTGGTTCACCAATTGATTTGGTGTTGATCCTTCGGATAAATAGAGACATGATTTGTATTTGTTAAATACGCTCCGGCAATTCGAGGTTATCGAAGAAACATGTGAATTTTCACATCAGCAGACTCGCCTAACCAAAAAGAGTCTCGTGCGAATCACCAAAAATCA
>JAYQBI010000082.1:0-6136 GCA_038137235.1 Opitutales bacterium
GGGGCAAAAAAATGGATGCGGTTGCCTGGAGCAAAAAGAATAAGGTATCTATGTCTGTGCTGGATGGCTTAATTCAAAAAGGTCTGGTTAAGCAGTCGATTGATGAGGTTAACCGTGAGGCCTATTCTGATCAGTGGAGTGAGGAGGTACCCGATACCGTTGATTCCTTGCGTGTGCTAACCTCAGAGCAAAAAATAGCAACCGATGAAATATGTGAGGATCTATGTAATGGCAAGTTTTCTGCCCGTCTTTTGCAGGGAGTAACCGGTTCCGGTAAGACCGAGGTTTACTGTCAGGCAATGGAAAAAGTTTTGGGAGAAGGAGGCGGGGTGCTGTTTCTTGTTCCGGAAGTTGCCCTGGCTCCCCAGACTGTGGACCGTTTACGGGCACGGTTTGGCAAGCACGGCGAACAGGTAGTTGTCTGGCATAGTCATTTATCTGCAGGTGAACGCTTGGATGCCTGGAGACGATTGGTGAAAGGAGAGGCGCGGATTGTCGTGGGGGCAAGATCGGCAGTTTTTGCTCCTGTTCAAAATTTACGCCTGATTGTAGTGGATGAGGAGCATGAACAAGCTTACAAGCAGGAGGATTCTCCCCGTTATCATGGACGGGATGTAGCGGTGTACCGGGCCTACCTAAATAATTCGATGTGCTTACTGGGGTCTGCAACCCCCTCACTGGAAACGGCTCATAATGTTGATTGTGGGAAATATAAAAAGTCCACGCTCAGTCAGCGAATTGATGGAAGGGAACTCCCCTTGGTTCACTTGGTTGATATGAGAAGGGAAACCCTGAAACAAAAAAAGGCACCTATTTTATCCCATCAATTAGTCGAGGCTTTAAGGCAGCGCTATGAGAACAGAGAACAGAGCATCTTATTTCTCAATCGTCGTGGATTTAATACCACCATGTTTTGCACAGAATGCGGCGAGGTTGAGCAGTGCAAGGATTGTAGTATTGCCATGACTTACCATCGAACAGATCATTACCTGCACTGCCATTTATGCGGGTACCGAAAGCCTGCACCAAGGATATGCGGTAATTGTAACTCCCTTGAAATTAGCCGACGGGGGCATGGCACCCAGAGGATTGAGGATGTGGTGGAATCAGTTATGCCAAGACGGGCAAAAGTGGTGCGCGTGGATGCGGATGTGATGACTAAAAAAAATCTTTTCCGTGAAATTTTAAGGGATTTTAGGCAAGGCAGGATAGATGTGCTCGTAGGTACTCAAATGATTGCCAAAGGACTTGATTTTCCAAAAGTCACGCTTGTTGGGGTGATTGACGCCGATCTTCCTCTTAGAATGGAGGATTTTCGGGCTTCAGAGCGTGCCTTTCAAATTCTGGTTCAGGTTGCTGGACGTGCGGGCAGGGGAGATCGTGCAGGAGAGGTCTTTGTTCAGACCTTTGCTCCGCACGAGAGTTGTATCCAGTTTGCACGCCGGGCAGAATTGGATGAGTTTCTTGAGGATGAACTTGCCATGCGTAAGGAGTTAAGGTACCCCCCTTACCGCCATTTGGTACGCCATGTATTTCGAGGTAGAGGAGAGGAAAAAACCCGTTTTTATGCTGAGCAATGGAAAAAGAAGCTGGATAGCTCAAACCTTACTGGAATCGAAATTAAAGGACCGGCGGCCACTCCACTTGCGAAGGTGAAAGGCTATTACCGATATCACCTCTTTTACCTGACATCAAATGTATCGAAATGCTTGTTAAAAATTCATGCAAATAAAATGGATTTTCCAATAGATAAGGAAATTATCGATTTTATTGATGTTGATGCATATCAGGTATCCTAAGAAAAATAAAATCCATTAGAACGCAATCAGGGTTGTGAAATCTTGTTCAATGGCATCAAAGTCTCTTTTCCCGAGGGGTGGTTGCGTACAATCAGCAGTCCCGATCCTGCAGGAATAGTCAGATTACTGATTGGAACATTACCAGTTAGGAGAGATCTCCATCCGCCATCGTGAACAATTACCTCAGGTGCTTCGAG
Organism: Opitutales bacterium; assembly: GCA_038137235.1. Taxonomy (GTDB): domain Bacteria; phylum Verrucomicrobiota; class Verrucomicrobiia; order Opitutales; family Seribacteraceae; genus Chordibacter. The sequence continues at coordinate 1,997 of JAYQBI010000082.1, forward strand.
GTATGAAAGTCCTCCGGATTTTAATGAAATGGAAGTTATGCTACCATTTTCCACAATTCCTGTCGCTTGTGCACCAGTGCCACCGCCACCCAATATGGTAAGAGTAACATTACGGTCGTAGCCTTCGCCTCGAAATCCAGTACTCCAACTTGCGTTTTGATCAGGAAAAAATTCGCAATCAACGGATGAACCAACAAGTTCGAAAGTATCTGCAGTTAGGTTTTGAATTGGCCAGCTGTCATTGAGTGATGAATTGATAATAAGGCCAAAACCTTCCTCGATTTCATTACCTGAACCATCAATACGTTTATTGTCAGAATTTATTCGGTAACCCTTTACATTTGAAATTGTGACGGTGAATCCTTTTTTCAAACCATGCCCCGGAGAAGTGATTAAAGCATGACTACCTGGTCCGGACGTGCTTTCGATGTCAGTAATATTCCCTTCAGAAAAGGAAAAGTCACCCGGGGTGAGCCTGCCTCCAATTCCTGACCCTCTTCTTGCAGAAATCTTCGCTTTCCGGGTAACATTTAAATTAGAGGAATTACGGTCATGCCAATAAGTTGACCATACAGTATCCTTAAGCACTTTGATATTATCCGCCATGTCGGGATTATTATGAGTGTACCAAAGATGGCCCTCCTCGGAGGAATTATCATCTGTCATGGATTCTGGTTTTATTAGATCAGAAAGTTTGATTTCTACTGGATAGGGGTTGGAGACAAGTAACTGCTTACCTTGAGGTGGTAGTCTCCAAAAGTTTGAACCCAGTAAAACATTTCCACCAAGTTGCAAGTTCAGTTCCTCATCAAATCTACGGGCAATTATTATTCCTTCATCAGGATATATGCACCTATTGGATACTTCCTCACTGGGATTAGCAACCTCCTTCCATGAATCATTATCATGAAAAAAGGTTTTGAATGATGTATCCCCGGTTTGTTGATCAGGAGGCAGACAAAGATATACCCAATCAGCAAGGGATGAACTTGAGTCACTTGCCAGTTCCGTGTTTTCATAACCGAAAAGGGATCCTAGTGTCCATGCCTTAAAGATTTCCACTACGGTTCCTTCTTTGATAAGATTACTTAATTGAAAGTCAGATAAATTTTCCAGTTCGAGGGTGGTATCTGTGTTTCCCAAAATTTTGAAGCATAGTCCTGAGTAATTCGAATCATTTTCGGTGATACGAACAAAGTGAGGGCCTCCATCTATAGCAATGCTTGGATTATAGGTGTAGCCTTGGCCTTTGTTGGTAATAGTAATCGAAGAAACCCGTCCTGACTCGATCTCACATTTTGCGTAAGCATTTTCAGGAATACTTGAGTTTCCCGCTCCTTGGACCGGGGGAGAAATAAAAACACTGGGAGCATGCAAATATTGATCTCCAGGATCGATCATAATTGGATTAATGATTGAACCATTAGAATCAATTGAGCAAGTCGCCCGTGCTTGATTACTTGCAAAAACACCTGCGGTAAATGGACCGATTTTACGGGTTGGGTTTACTAGATCCGTTACAGTATCAAAAGTAATATTGTTTTCAGAAACAGACAGGACTGGTCCGATGTATACTGCTTCGCCATTAAACCCCGGAGAAATCACTTGGTATGAGGGAGCCTCAGGATTGGAAGCCGGTAAATTGATAGTTAAAGTTCCTGATGGGGTACTGAAATTTCGGGCTAATCCGAAAACAGCAAAGCTGCAAAATGCCGCAATCAAATAAGATCTTTCAAATTTCATGTTACCCAATCAAAGGAACTTTCAATAGACTGTTCTATTTACTTCCTTTCGACTTCTTGGCCGGCTTTCTTCCAACCTGATATACCTGCAGCTAAATGCTTGATATTTGAATATCCTAGTTTTGCGGCAGCGTTCGCTCCCTTTAAATATGCCCGGCATGCAGGACCGCCACAATATGAGACAATTAGGGTTTTTTTATCAGCAGGTAAAAGTTTGGCTAAATTTTTAAAATCTTCGGAAAAATTAATTGCTCCGGGAATGTGTCCATTTTTAAAAGATTCAGGACCATTTACATCAATAATTGCTACTGCATTTGAATCAATGGCCACTTTGAGGTCTTTCACAGAGATGTTGGGGAATTCAGCAAATGCCAGAACCGAAGACATTAAAAAAAAGAAAATTATTTGGTTTAATTTTTTCATATTTGATTATTTTTATTTTAGTTATTGGAGTTTGACGATTTTAAGTCGTAAGAACTTTTCCTCTTCAGAAGAAGACTCGGATACAAAGGTAACTCTCATGTAACCGCCAGCTAATGGCATAGTATTTTCCAGGGTAAGGTCACTGGCAAGTTTCCATGATCTTAAGTTTGTACTCTCCTCTATTATATATTCAATCAATTCAGAAGAGGCCTGTTCTTCTGAAAGACGGATGTAGGAAATCCGACGTTTGCCATCATCCAAGACAGGATTGATTGGTTTATTTGTTCTATCAAAACCAAGAGAATCCATGCCGAGGGCCCGTTCATAAAGGTTGCTAAACCCATCTCCATCTGAATCGAAATTATCCTGATCAAATTCGAAGAAGGCTTGTTCTTCCGACCATGAACCCATTTCAGAAATTCTACGATCTAAGAATTTCTGACGAATTTCCTCATACCTGGGATCATTCCGCCTCTGTTCAATCCATGAGTCTTTTGTAGGATTGATTACTTCTATGGTGCGCGTTCTTGTAATTGCCTCAGCAAAGTCGTCATCCCCAGCTAATTTAAAAGTTAATGTTACACTTCCCGTATTTTTTGCAAGAACTAGGTTGCCGTTTATCACCTTAATGATTTCCGGATCAGAGCTTATGATTTCTAGGTCATTGTTATTATCAGCATAAGCACCAGATAGGGTAATCAGGTTTGGCGAGGCAAAGACTTTTTCCATTGGTCCGGAAACTAAACCGTCATCGAACAGAATTTTCGGTCTAGTTTTATCCAGTACTTGAACTTCAATTTCCATTTGCGGTGCAGGATTGATAAAGGCGTTACCCACTTGACTTGCCACAATAACGATTGTCCCAGGTGTTCCTTCTAAGGAAACAACTCCAGTAGAGTCGATTGAAGCAGGACCTGATTGAATGGCTAAACTTACTGGCAACCGATAAACTGGATGGTTTATACCGCTAGATTCCGCAGTTGCAAAGATATTGAAGGGTTCATCATTAACCACTTTTAGTGGAATGCTAGCGATGGTAATATTTTGATCATCCTTCTGAAAGGAATTATCAACAATTTGTAATTCTACTGAGACTGGGTTAGCGGCATTATACTCACTATTTCCGATTTGGTAGGCAGTTATCGTAACTTTACCTACATTTTTGATGGAGACGATATCCCCAATGATGCTGGCAATAGTAGGATCACTTGAAACATAAGTCACGGGAAGCCCAGATGAAGAAGTTGCCCGCAATGAAAAATCATCATCACTGATTGATTTAATTTCCAAGTTAGGAAGTCCTTCTTCAGGAATATCTCCAAGATCGAACCAGGTAATGAATTGAGTTCCCCCAAATGATGGAGGAGCAGAAGAGTAGGGGTGAAGAGTGGGTAGTACCTCTAAATTCCATTTGAAATTCAAATATCCCTCCAATGCTTGCCGGTCATCCTTGGCTACAAGCTGATCAAACACGAAAACTTCCGCAATATATCCAGAAAAATTTTCGCCAATCTCATCCAGTGGTGAAAGAACATTAAGGTTTTGGGAAGAACCTTCGAGTCGACCGTTAATCCTTAGTCTACATGTATCGTTTTCAAATTCGACAGAATAAATAGACCATACTTTTGAGGACCTGGTGCTAGAAATAAGCACCCCATTATTTTCGTACCCAAAACTATAGTATCCATTCTGATTAGTGGTAAGAAAATTTCCACCCAGAATTTTGCTGCCTGCTGGGTTTAATGGCTCGATCTGTTGTGCAAGGAAACTCACGAAAACTGGTTGATCAATTGGATCTTGAATAATGAGCCTCTGATTCATCTCATCATTAAATTTAACAACCGGATTATCATTAAGAATACCTGACATCCAAAGAGGCATTTCAGATTCCACTGAATTGGACGGATTATTATTTTTGTCGGAACGATCATGCCAGGTACTGATCGGTTTACCATCCTCGAACTCGTCCCTTATT
>JAYQBI010000083.1:0-6035 GCA_038137235.1 Opitutales bacterium
TCCCTGCCCAATACAAGCCTGGACTGGTGGATCATTTTTGCCGCCCGGGCAGATTTACTCAGGGATGCTTTGCCCAAGCACGCAAAAGTGGAACAATTGCAACGGGGCTTCGACTATATAAGCGGGATGAAGGCCACAATTCCCCCATCCCTCAATGGTCAAGTTCAGGCGATTGAAGAATTGAAGTGGGGTGCGGAAATATCAGAAATTTGCCTGAGTGAAGGGATCCGTATTCTCCAAGGTGATAAAAGAAATGATTCCATTGATGGCAGGGGACTGGTTCGTTCTTTTGAAGAGAACTGGCTAAGGCGGGCAAGACCGGGCGGATTAAAGGAAGCCAGTACATTACTCAAAGAGGGACTGGATGCCCTCAGCCTGGAATAATTTGGCCTAAGCCGTAAGGTCCGGCATTTCAGATGCGACTGCATCAGCAACAATCCGGCCGGCACGGGTGAGCCGGTAGGCATACTCGTTTGGAGATTCCGCCAAGCCTTCATCGACCAGCCGGTCAAAAAATGAAACCACATCCTTAAATGCAGATATTTGCAGCGAAAAACGGGTGGCAATGGAGCCGATATTGATACCCTGATTCATACGGAGCCCAAAAAGAAGGGCGTCTTCAGCAAGATTCATGGAGCTCAAGAATTGTTCCTCCACAAATTCGGATTCTTTGCCCGGTTGAAGGGATGCAAGCCAACGGGTAATATCAGGAACATTTTTCCGGCGTACACCCAAATGTTGGGTGCAGGCAGATGGGCCATACCCGATCCATTCGTTCATGCCCCATGTATTAAGGTTGTGCCTGCATGTATGCCCTGACTTTGCATAGTTCGATACTTCGTACTGATCGTATCCATGGCGGGGAAGATAATCCCAGGCAAACTCATAGAACTGCGCCTCTCGCTCAGGATCAATCCGTACCTTTCCCTCCGCGAGGCGAAGGTACATGGCGGTATCCTCCTCAAAGGTGAGGCAGTAGGTACTGAGGTGATCGGGCTGAAGCTCAATTGCCTGCTCAAGATCATTCTCCCAGTCCCGGATTGATTGGCCGGGTGCACCAAAGAGAAGGTCAATATTAACCGATGAAAAACCAACCTCCCTGATCCATTGATAAGCCTGCCGGACTTTTTCCACCGGATGCCTGCGCCCAAGTGCGTCCATGAACCTGGGATCAAAGGTTTGCACGCCCAGCGATATTCGGTTTACCCCGCCCTGCCGTAAAACCTCGAGTTTCTCCGGGTTTATTTCCGACGGTGCCAATTCAATGGACCATTCAACCCCGGTCTCAAGATCAAGGGAACCAATCATGGTGCATAATTCAAAAAGTTGATCAGCAGAGAGCAACCCGGGCGTACCCCCGCCAATAAAAATGGTGGACAATGGACGATCCGGGGAAAAACGCTCAAACTCGAGCTTCAAGCCTGAAAAATAATCGGAAATCCCCTTTTTGCTTGGTTTCTCCTGATAAAAAGCGCAAAAATCACAGGTGGTGGAACAAAATGGGACATGCAGGTATAAACCGAGCGCAAGGTTCTTGCGCCCCGGGCAAACCTTGTCTACTAAAAGTTTGTTCACTTCTTCTTTCGTCTGACTCACTTGATTATGAAATTCGCTTCCAAATTACTCGTTTTTTCTCTCCTGTCAGCAAGCATGTGGTTAATCAGCAGTTGCACGCAACCACACTTCATCAACCTGACATCAAAGAATATTAGCCAAAACCCTTCCGGCATTTATACCCTGCAAACTGAACTTGATGTTCAGGACCGTGGTATAAGTAATGAAACGCTGGAGGTATTTGCAGTGGTTGGTGGTGAAAGACTACCGATGATACAGGATGACCTGAACCCGGCTCTCTGGAGTTGTGATTACAAATTACCCGGGGGTTTTGATGAAGCAACTTATTACTTTGAGGCCGAATACACCAAGACCTCAGATGCTGGGCAGGTAAATGTGCGACGTGTGACGAGCGAGCTTCAGGTATTCCGTCTGGAAAACCGCTATGTTGGAAACCTTGGAGCCTACCGTGGACCAGTTGGCTCGGAAATTGCCGTGCAGGGGCGTGGGTTTACCAAGTATGACCAGATCAAAGTCGGGGAAACTGAGACCACCACCCAGTATATGTCAGAAAATGAACTGCGGTTCACCGTTCCCCCGCTGCCATCTGGCCTTGATTATTCGGTGAAATTAGCCGGTGGTGCACATGGCTCCCTCGAAATTGGAACTTTCCGGATTGATGAAAGTAAACTTGGGGTGGTTCCAACAAATTTGGAAATCCAGTCAGGAGACACCGCCACCCTGCTCTTCAAAATTGACTATGAGGCACCGGCCGGGGGAGTGGTTGTGGATGTGAAGACAAATGTACCCCTTTCAGTCATTATGCCTGAGGCATTGATCGCCGAAGGTGACAAGACGGTAAATATTCCGATTAAGGGAGGCCAGCCTGGTGAAGGAAAACTCGTCATCACTGCAGCCGGGTTTGAAGGTGCGGAAATACCAATCAAGGTTTTCTGATTTTTAAATCTCAGGTCTCCTCATTAGGGGAGATAATCAAATGAATAGGGAAATCCTGGTATCCGTTATCATTCCCACCTACAACCGTTGTGGTTTGTTGGAAAGGGCAATAAGAACGGTACTCGAGCAGTCGTTGCCAGCAAGCGAGATCATCGTGGTGGACGATGGATCCAAAGAAGGATTACTGGATGAAATAAAGGCCAGGTTCCCACAAATCATCTGGCGAAGTCAGAAAAATAAAGGAGTGGCTGCGGCGAGAAATTATGGAGTCCGGGAAAGCAGGAGTCCATGGATTGCCCTGCTCGATTCGGATGATGAATGGGATTCACGCAAACTTGAGCGTCAGGCAGAATATATCCTCAGAAATCCTCAAACCCGGGCCTTGCATACAGATGAGAGATGGATTCGCTCTGGAAATGAAGTAACTCCACCATCCTACCTCGATAAATCAGCTGATCATTTATGGGAAAGAAGCCTTCGCCACTGCTTGGTCTGCCCATCCTCAGTCATGCTCCACCGCTCGGTATTTGAAGAAATTGGTTATTTTGATGAATCGCTAACAGTATGTGAAGATTATGATTTTTGGCTCAGATTACTCCTAAGAATGCCCATTGATCTGGTGGATCAAAAATTGGTGATCAAGCATGGTGGACATAATGATCAATTGTCCACGATTACCTGGGGAATGGATCGTTTCAGGATCATGGCGTTGCAAAAACTGATTAAGCAAAATGGACTGAGTAATGAACAGATCGTTGCAATCCAAAATGTATTAATTGAAAAATGCAAAATTGTTGAGCAGGGAGCCCGTAAAAGAAGTAAGCTCGAAGAGGCGGAGAAATATTCGGCTTTAGTGGAAGAATTCAGCAAACTACCCTGCACCCACGCATAAGATGAACCTGGTTATTGCCCTGCTTAAGGAAGCCACTCCCCTTATTGATTCATGGGGTCTGAAAAAAATCCAGCATACCCCCTACCCCCTTTATTCTGCGAATCACCGGCGGTTGATCGTCTCTGGCATGGGTAGTGAAAATGCGGCCAAAGCTACCCAGTACTTGATCGATCAATTCCCTGGAAAAAACCAGCCCTGGTTAAACCTGGGAATTGCCGGTCATGGAAGTTTGCAAAGGGGCCAGATCTTTTCGGCAGGTCGAATTATTAATCAGGGTGAGCCGGAGGTTTTTTATCCCCCAAAAATCATCGACTCTCCAATTCCGGTATCCGAACTAACAAGTTGCGTGGAACCGGTTTCCATTTACGAACAAAACATGGGTTTTGATATGGAGGCTCATGCATTTTACAGAACCGCCAGCACTGCATCCACCCGGGAACTGGTACAAGTTTTAAAGGTTGTCTCAGATAACCCGGAGTTTCCCATTTCCGAATTTAAACCGGTAATGGCAACTCAGTGGATACGGGAAAATTTATCCATCATTGATGACTGGGTATCAAAACTCGAAGAAATGGCTGATGAGATTATCCCAAATCCTGAAATCAAGAAGCGACTCGACCGAATGACTCGAAAAGGTGGGTTTTCCGCCACCCGTACAATCCAACTTTCCTCCCTATTACAGCAATCGATTGCACTGGGCACCGACCTTGATGAAGTGGAAAAGGTCTTTCATGCTGCACCCACCCCAAAACTGGCAATTCAGGAAATTGAGAATTTCCTTTATCAAAAACGGGTTCTTCCATGATTGAAATTATCTACATTGAAGATGCAGTCAGGGAACATCCAAAGACATTGGAAATTGTTCAACGCTTTCCCAATGCAAGTGTTATTGGCTGTGGACATTACAAAGAAGTGTTTAATCCATCAGGGCAGAATTTCCGCCTGCAAAAAAGAAAACCCGCCCTTATCCTTGCCAGGCAGGAAGGTAAATTGCTCCATCCAATTCCTCCAACATATGGCGTGGGTGGCAACAGGAACTTTTATTTTTCCCACCTCCTCAACTGCCTCTATGACTGCAGGTATTGCTTCCTCCAGGGCATGTATCCATCCGCTCATTTTGTCCATTTTGTAAATTCAGAGGACTTCAAAAAGGCAATCGAAGGGAGTATTCTGGAATCAAGCAATCCGAGTTGGTTTTTCTCAGGATATGACTGTGATAGCCTGGCAATGGAGTCTGTAACTGGATTTGCCGAGGAATTTCTCACATTTTTTAAGAATTATTCAAATGCATGGCTTGAATTACGCACCAAAAGCACGAACTTAAAGGTGCTGGAAAAATTTGATCCGATGGAAAATGTAGTGGTGGCATTCAGCTTTACCCCTGATGAAATAAGCAGCCAAACCGAGTGGAAAGTCCCATCCCTGCAAGCACGCATAAAAGCGATGCAAAAAACCGCAAAACTTGGCTGGAAAGTAGGTTGGCGGATTGATCCGGTAATCGACTGCACAGACTTTGAAGTCCGATATGCCAGGCTCTTTGATCAATTGCTTGATGGCTTATCTTTAAAACAGCTACATTCAGTAAGCCTCGGGGCGTTTCGAATGCCCACTAAATTTTTTAAGAAAATGGACAAGCTTTACCCGGACGAGCAACTATTTGCCGGAAAGCTTGAAAATAGAGGCGGAATGATCGCTTACGAAGCCGACCTAGAAAAAGAAAGGTTGCTATGTTGCGAATGGTTATTGCTTGAGCGTATACCCAAGCAGATTCTATTTTCCTGCAAAAGTCCTGTTATTTAGAAAATTCAGGGTTTAAAGAATCACTTTACTTGAAGATGGAATGATTGATGCCATCAAGGGCATTCTTTTATTGTCCAACTGTAAGGGGAAGTGAGATTCGCCAACCAATGATACTTTATAGTCGTGGTATTCTTTGCGGAACTGACTCTTTAAATTAAAATCAGAAATCTTACCCCACTGCTTTGCATTTGATGCATGCAAATGAATGATTCCCCATGCTTCGGAATATTCACTTTCAGAAATTCTAAGCTTGGGCAGATTGAGTTCGGGAATTTTTTTATCGATATACTTCTCTACGCAAAGGTGTTTGAAAAATTCTTTCTCTTCATACTTCAGAGCATTCCAGTTTCGACCATCCTTTTTTCCCCATGCACTCATTGGCCAAACCTTGGCAAACGCTGACTCTTTCCATTTGCTCATACATAAACGGCGTTCCTCATCACGTTCGCGCTTAATTACCAAAAATATACTTTTCTGCGCAGCGGCCAAACGGGTTTCCTGCTTGGCTAAGCGTTCCAGTTCTGCCAGTACCTGCATCTGTGCTTCCTGCTTAGCAAGAACGGATGCATCTTCAGCTTTTACATTGGAACCAATAAAAATCAGCAGACTGATTAGAGCTAGTGTGTAATTTTTCATCGAAGAGTAGCTTACTTGGATTGTTAGTGTATTTACACATTCGCACGAGAAAATGGGTTTTGCAAAAAAAAAGAGAAAAATATTAAAGCGGACATGCAAACCGTGTTGCCTTTCGTCCCACAAAATGCTTAATCGTAATACAGGACGCCACCTTAGCTCAGTTGGTAGAGCGCCTCACTTGTAATGAGGATGTCGT
>JAYQBI010000084.1:0-5869 GCA_038137235.1 Opitutales bacterium
CACATCAGCAGACTCGCCTAACCAAAAAGAGTCTCGTGCGAATCACCAAAAATCATAAAAAAGAATATATAATGGAAATCTATGTGGGAAATCTCCCTTGGTCTGTAAATGACCAAGACCTTGCCGATGCATTTAGTGAATTTGGAAATGTCGAACGTGCCAGCATAATCGTCGAACGTCCATCCGGACGATCCAAAGGCTTTGGCTTTGTGACCATGAACGATACTGAGGAAGGCAATCGTGCCATTGAGGCGATGAATGGCAAAGAGATGCAGGGCAGACCGCTAAAAGTGAACGAAGCCCGCCCCAAGGAAGATCGGCCTCCACGTAAATCCGACTGGTAAATCTTTCCTCCCCGGCTTTTTCCGGGTTCTAAGTTCATTATCGATTTGATTCCCGATCAGTTTTCGGGCACTCAGGCACTATGCCCAATCACAAACCCGTCTCTTTTTTAGAAAGTGTAAATCGCTCGTTTGATCGTGCGGCTATGGCTATTGACTTGCCCAAAGGCCTTGCCCGTCAAATCCGTACTTGTAATGCAATTTGCGAAATGAAGTTCGGTGTCGAACTTCGTGGCACGTACGAAATTTTCACCGGGTGGCGAGCTACTCACAGCGAGCATGTTTTGCCAGCCAAGGGTGGCATTCGTTATGCCCCATTTGCTGATCAACAGGAAGTGGAGGCACTTGCCGCACTCATGACATATAAATGCTCAATTGTGAATGTTCCCTTTGCCGGATCCAAAGGTGCTCTTTGCATTGACCCCAAAAAGTATTCACTGGATGAATTGGAGCATATAACCCGTAGGTTTGCACAGGAGTTGGATAAAAGAGGATTTCTTGGTCCTGGACTTAATGTGCCTGCACCAGACATGGGAACGGGCCAACGCATGATGTCATGGATTGCGGATGAATACCAGAAGTTGCATCCAAGCGAAATCAATGCCCGTGGATGCGTAACCGGAAAACCTGTTCATTTTGGTGGAGTTGAAGGCCGAATCGAAGCTACTGGTCGGGGTGTTCAATATGGCATTCAGGAATTTTTCCGGCATCACGATGATGTTGCAAGTGCTCAATTAGAAGGCGGATTGGAAGGTAAAACAATTATTGTCCAGGGACTGGGTAATGTTGGATACCATGCTGCCAAATTTCTCCAGGAAGAAGACGGGGCAAAAATAATAGGGGTGATTGAACGCGATGGTGCATTAATCTGCGAATCCGGCCTCTCTGTAGAAGAAGCCTATCAATACAAGCTTAATCATGGAAAACTCGAGGGTTTTCCCCATGGAAAATTTCAGACTGATGGCAGTAAAGCATTGGAGCACCCCTGCGATATTCTCATACCGGCTGCCCTTGAGGGCGTGATCACCAGCGAGAATGCATCAAGAATTCAGTCAAAGGTAATCGCCGAAGCTGCCAATGGGCCTATCTCCTATGATGCTGATGAAGTCTTACAGCAAAAAGGAATCTTCATTATTCCGGATGCATACCTCAATGCTGGAGGGGTAACCGTTTCTTACTTTGAATGGTTAAAAAATCTTTCCCATGTACGCTTTGGACGCATGGATAAAAGATTTGCTGAGGCTCAAAATGCAAAAATTTTACGCCTCATTGAAACTGGCATCGGGAAACCATTGGATAAAAAATTGGCGGATGACTTATTGCAGGGGCCGAGCGAAATTGCCTTGGTACGATCAGGCTTGGAGGACACCATGCGAGAATCCTACCAGGAAATTAAGGAGATGGATGACTCCAACAAAAAGATAACCGATCGCCGTACCGCTGCCTATGCTTTGGCTATCCGTAAAATTGCCGATACCTACGACAGTATGTATTTATAATTTATCTACTCGCTCTTTCGGCAATTTTTCAGGCAGGTTTAACTGTCCATCCTTTCCTGTAGGATTTGGTTAACATTGAATTTGTGTCGGTGCGACCGGTTGAAAAATTTTTCTCATCCCATCTAAATTCGCCTCCTTTCGCCATCGCAACATTACCGAGCAAAATCCATTCGTTTAACCTCGCAGCATAATCAAAATTTGCGAGTGGGAGCTCTGGGTTTTTCTCTCTGATTGCCATAACAAGTTCCTCTTTCATGCCAGAATCTCCACGACCATTACGCTTAAGGGATTTCGGCGGCAGCGACAATTCATTTGGAAACAACCATTTTTTACCCAAATTCACCTCCCAGGAAGTTCCAAAATGAGAGGAAGAAAATAGGGTTCCCTTACTTCCTACGATGATACAACCCTCAGGGGTTGGTTTTTTCCCAAGGAATAAATCATTCCTTGGAATATTGGGAATTCCTGTAGTCTGGGAACTTAGATTCCCCACTTTCCCCTCATACCAAAATAACGAAATCACCCCACTCGTGGAAGGAAAGTCAAACCGGACAGTTCCCCAACCCGGAAAGGTTTCTTGATGATAAGGTGCACGAAGTAAACAAGTTACTTTTTCGGGAGAATGTAAACCACAACCCATTGCCGGAAGGTTCAAAAGGTGCATTCCGCTGTCTCCAATCGCACCCGTACCAAAGTCCCTCCAACCTCTCCATTTGTATGGTTGGTAGCAGGGATGATAGTCCCTGACCTTGGATGGCCCGAGAAAGCTATCCCAGTTTATCTCATTGGGCACGGTAAATTGTTCATTGGGGCGATCGGTAATGATCGGTCCCTGCGGCCAGGTTGGCTGGTTTGTCCATACATGAATTTCTGATACCTGGCCAATCCCTCCTGCCTGTAAATATTCTACCCCTTCGCGGAAGCCATCATGTGCACATCCTTGCATGCCCACCTGCACACATGCACCTAAGTCTTTGGCCAGTATTCTTAATTGCCTGGCCTCCCAAACTGTATGAGCCATTGGAGACTGCACAAATACTTGCATTCCTGCTTTTAAGGCCAGTTGGGTGGCATGGGCATGAGTATGATCTGGAGAACTAATCGAAATGACATCGATCCTTCCTGTCCACTGGGCAATCAGTTTTCGATAGTAGCTGTACCCTACAGCCCCAGAATACGATCGTTGGGCATAATCAAGTTTCCGACTATTAATATCACAGAGTGCAACCACCTTCCCATGTTTGGCAAGTTGATCCAAATCACTTCGGCCTTTACCACCTACCCCTATCGCACCGATGCTTAACTCATTACTTTCTCCTCCACGGACTTTTGGAATCAAGGCAAAAGCCGAAGAGGTTATTGCTGTATGGACAAAGTTTCTTCGGTTCATCAGGAAAATGATTTCAGTGCATTCTTTAACTTATGGGCAGTGTTGTAAGGCACGAATGCAAGATGAACTCAGGGAGTCAACCCCACCACCTGAATAGCATCTGCAACCACATAGCCCTCAGTATTCTCGTTGGAAAGAATTACCTCATAACTCTTGCCTTTCTTAAAGGTAAAAGTACCAAGTGAACTCCAGGTATCATTGCCAAGATGTGGCTTGCGCTGGTCAAGCAGCACCTTAGACAGGCCGTCTTCATGCATGACTTCATAACGTATATTACCCGCCCGATTTCCGGATGTTGGATAGGAAACCTTGATTTCATGAAGTCCATTGGAAGGTGCAGAAAATGGAAATTTGATCTGCCTCATTCCCTTTCCTCCATTACCATCGTGGTAATAAGACGACCCTACAAAAGGCCGCAATGAACTGCTTTTGACCCACTCTCCCTCAAGAATAAGTTGCTCTCCATCCACCACCACTCCTCCCAGAGAAGAAACAGGTATACCAACCCCTTCAGTTATCCGGTTATCCTTGGACACTTCAAGCACCTGTTGATCCTCCAGTAGTCTCACTCTTAAATCGTTGTAGTTAACTCCCTGCACTGGAATTTCCGCTTCCACCGCTAGAGCTGCTGCGGTTGCCGCAGATTGGCCAAGAATCATAAATACGGGTTCCATTCTAATTGATCCAAATGCAACATGAGAGGCAGATAAACAAACAGGCACCAAAAGATTTGAGCATTCATTCAAACGGGGAACAATCGAATCGTATGAGATCGGATAGGGATCCTGCAAAGGAACCTGGAAGTCACCCTCGTTTAGGACATAAGCCCTTCCCTGTTCATCCTTTGCCACATATCGCTGTACATTGTGCGAGTCGATGGTGTAACTGCCCATAGCGATTGGCTTACCACTTTTTCTCAAACCTGTGACCTCGAACTCAGTCATTACAAAATCACTGACCATTCTCCTTGCTTCCCTCACATATATCTGGGAGGGCCAATTTTCATTATCTGTAAATTCATCCCGGGCCAATCCCCATTTGCTCATAGCTAAGCGTATATCCTCAGGAACTCCCGGATCATTGCACAGGAAGTAAAAGTAGCCTTTTTGGTAATTTTCGTGTTCTGCGATAATCTTTCTACGTTCCTCGTAACTGCCATCCGGGTAACCATAGTTCATCCCAATATTGTCTGTGCTAAATGATCCATGATTACTGGTATCAGTTTTGGCATTTGGAATAGGGTCAAAATGTTCAAAAATGTGACGTGACCCAGCGTCCAAAGTACGCTTTAACAACTCATAATCCATGGGATTGTACTTATCGGGCTGGGGAAAAGGTATGCGGTTCTCCTCAACCTGGGTTAGGCATAGACGAAAATTATAAGCCTGCAATTTAGAATCTCTTGAGCCTTCAGTGCCTGGCTGGCTTGGACTAATCCTGGAAAGCAGTCCACTCTCCGGTTTGCCAAAAAGCACATATGGATCAATCCGGTTCACGAACTGATTTTTTATCGCCCGGGCAGTTTGTACACCATTAAGGGTCTCTCCATACTGGGCATTACCCTCCCTGCCCACAAAATAACTCACTCCAGCGGCTGCCATCAAATCCCCTTCATAAGTACAGTCCAAATAAACCTTCCCTTCGTAACGGTTACCGGAAAGGCAGGTAATCGCAGTAATTCTACCATTTTCTTTTTCGACTCCTTTCTCGCGGTCCAACAGTTCATTCCTGAAGACCTCGAGATTATTCTCTTTCACCCACGATTCAAAGATCTGCTCTGCCACCCGAGGTTCAAAAATCCACATGGTTCGACGAACACCATCAACCGCGGGGGATCCCTGCCCCCGGTTTCCATATTCATTCATTTTTTGCCACTGCCAAACCTCCGGGCTTTGATAATGACGCCAAACCCGATGATAAAATTCACGGGCAATCCCGCCTACCACCTCTTTTTTCCCGGAATCTGTCCACCCTAACCCGTTACTGGTCAAGCCACCAAGTCTTTGATGGGGAGAAACCACCACCACAGATTTCCCCATTCTCTTCGCTTGTACTGCTGCGGATATTGCCGCCGAATTACCCCCGTAAATTACGATATCACGGCTAATCGAGTCGGCGAACAAACAAATATTTAAAGGTAAGCATAGTAGTAATATCCGAATCAAAAAAATCATTCTAAAACCTGACCTTTAATTTCACCATATTTCGAGTCAACTCATTTAAGGCATAATCCCCAGTCGTATTTATTTTAATTACCTTTTTCAAAAAAAGAATTTTCGGAACCGGTAACCTGTTTAAAAGAAATCTTTGCAAAAACTTGAATATTGGTTCAGAAATTCCTAACTCATTAATCATGAAAAATTTCTTGAATATTGCCCCAAATTTTTCCCAAATCTTTTCACTTTTTGCCTTTTTATTTTCTACGCTTGCTTGCGTGGGAATTGACAAGGGAACAAAGCTTGAAGAACTAAAGGAACGATCAGAAAGAATTCTCGCATCCCTTAACGGCCTCGAAGCCAAACTTCAAGGCATACGCTCAAGTGAAACTGAGCCCACCCCCTCCCCAACTTTTAATGACTCCCTTGATGAGGAAGTGATCTGGGAGGATGCAGACTCCATTCCCCTGCCTGAGGACCCGG
>JAYQBI010000085.1:0-5794 GCA_038137235.1 Opitutales bacterium
GTGGTGGACAGTTCAGTTTTTTCTTTTCACCCCGATTCACTGTATGCCAAATACCCCAACTTTTCTTTTATTCGTTATTCCCCCGCCAAATTTAATTTCAATGCATTTTTGGACGATCCATTTGTTCCGATTCCTACAAATGAACTGGGTAATTCCAATAAACAGAAATCTGAAAAACCCTTGGTTTATACCCGTAGTAATAGACAAAGAAGGGCGAATTGGGAGCTTGGTGACACCTATTCATGGGAATTGAACGACTTCGACCCCAGTAATATTGCTTCTAATCCCATTGGAGTAAGAAGTATTGGAATTGATCAAAACCTCACTAACTTTGCTAGTGCTCCTAATACTGGTCTAGAGCAAGTCTTTCTAGAAATAAATGCAACCGGAGGAATTAGTTCAATTGACATATTAGCCTATGGTGTAACGGGTGGTAATGCCCTCAACGACTACAATAATACTTCTGGTTTTCTTTTTATGACGGCGACTGGTTGGGACGCTGATGGATCTGATTCCTCAACTGCCTGGGGCGTATGGAAAAGTGGTGATGATTTTTACCTAACCTACACATTTAGTGACTTAAATTTTAGCCCGGTACCAGAACCATCCACCTACTTCATGACGGGGGCTCTTTTTTGTTTGATTGGTCTCAATCGAACCAGTCGAAATTCGATGAAAAAATTACTTTTTCTTTTATTGGTTAAATTTTCAAGAAACTACAATGCCCAAGAGGTAGAGAAAAAGGTTTCATAAGCATACCTTTATGAACCTGACTGTTCGTAAGTGTGCTCTTCTTTGTACAGGTTTCATATCTCATTTTCTTTGTAGTGAGATCCCTGATGTTCTCAACGAAAGCATACTTCTGTTGGAGGATGAAACGAAACCAAATCTCGAATTTATTTGTTTATCAAACAACTTTCAAAGCGCTGCATACGATTACACTAAGCTGGAGCAAAGCCCATTGGAATATGTCATTCGACCGAATTTAGACCTAAATCAGTCCTCCAGTAGCCCAGTTTATTTATTATCCTCGGTTAAAGCCTCAGAACTTAATTTTTGGTTACTTAAGCAGCCTTTATTAAAGAATGAAGTTCTTCAAGAGGATACCGAACTTGAAGATTTATTTCCTGACCTGGAGAAATACAATTTTTTTAAAACAAGCTTTCTACTTGATCATCCGAGCGATCGTATTGAAGCATTTAATTATGGATCCGGATTTTTGGTCGGTATAGGCAGGCAAATGATCGATTTTTCAATTGATCAAGAATTGAAGGAATTAAATATCTTTGCCCAATCCGAGAAATTGTTACTCGAAGCTAACAACAGTAGGAAACAAAAATTTAATGATCCACACGAGGAGTTAACAAATGTTAACAGTAAAACAGAGAACGAGGAAGGATTCGCAAAGTTTGCACTTTATTTAATTCTAGCAGGCGGTGCTTTTATGATCTACTCGGCACTTGCTCCCGCAGGATCTAAGGGAAAAAAGAGCTCCACTGAAAAAGCAGAAGAAGCAAGAAGGAAAAGATTATTAAAGAAGCTGTATGAAAAAGGCTGGATCGACAAAGAACGCTATCATTTCCTTTTGAAGCGGTTGGAAAACCTACCCGAATGGCTAGGAGGTGTAAATCCCCCCAATCAATCGGATGAAGTTTCCACTGATCCAGAAAACCCAGTCGATTTAAGCAGCCGGAAAAGCGGAGAATCTGTGGTCAAAACCAAGGATACATCCTCAGACAATACTTCTTTGTAGGTTTCTAAGGTCTTAATAAAGCGATAAAACTCGGAGGATTCGGAACTGCTGTCATACGCCTTGGCGTAAATGGCCGATGCCTTCGCATCAGCTTCTCCGTAAATTTCCTGAACCCGTTTGTAAGACTCTGATTCAATTTCCTGAAGATCACGTTCTTTCTTACCAATGATTTTCGCAGCCTCTCCTGCCCCTTCGGACCGGAACCGAGCGGCAATTTGCTGGCGTTCACTAACCATTCGTTCGTAAATTCTACGGCGTACTGTCTCGTTGTAATTGATCCTCTTGAAACGGACATCAAGCAATTCGATGCCAAAACCGGCTAATTTACTGGCCGCTTTTTCAAAGATTTCCTGTTCCACTTTTTCGCGCCCAATTTTGATTGGATAAAGCATTCCAACATTCCCCATCCCTTCAGTAAGGGATTTATCGGTTACCGCAACCCGGTCCTTGGATGTGCGGACAATTTCAATCAACTCATGCTTGGCCACCGCATTGCGGGTCTCACTCCCCAGGATATCATCAAGCCTGGACAGTGCACTGCGTTCGTCTCGCAACCTTAAAAAGTATTGCATCGCATCGCTTATCCGCCAGCGGGCATAGGTATCGATTACCAGATAGGTCTTGTCCTTGGTGGACATTTCATTAGCCGGACCATCCCAGGGAAGAAATCGTTTTTCAATCCGGTTCACCTCCTGAATAAACGGCAGGCGAAAATGAAGACCTGCTTCCGTGACCGGTTCGCCTACTGGTTTACCGAACTGAGTTAGAATGACCTGATCGGTTTCCTTTACCACATAAGTGCATAAATAAAAAGCAATCGCACCAAGAATGATTAGAATGGCAATTCCCTGTGTTTTCATCGTACAAGCCCTCCTTTAGCACTGTCGTTTAGTTGAAGCAGAGGGAGGATTTGTGATGCATCCTCGTCCAAAATAATTTTCTTACCCATTTGTGGAACCACTTCCTTCATCGATTCAAGATAGAGCCTAGTACGGGTAATCTCAGGAGCTTTTTTGTACTCCGCAAGCATCGAGTTAAAACTTGCCACATCTCCCAAAGCCTCATTTACCCGCTTGAGTGCATACCCTTCTGCAGCCTGGATCTTTTGATCTGCCACCCCTCGTGATCTTGGTACTTCCTTGTTATATTCCCCGTTTGCCTCGTTGATCATCCGCTCTCTTTCCTGCTGTGCCTGATTGACCTCGTTGAAAGATGCCTGAACCGGAGGCGGGGGGTTAACATTTTGCAATTGAATTTGGTCGATGCCAATTCCGAGCTCATATTTATTCACCAATGCTTCCAAACGATCGCGTGCTTCTTCCTCGATTTCCTGACGTCCTATGGTGATGACCTCGTCCACGGTACGGTCACCGACCACAGTACGCATCACCGACTCCGAGACATAGCGAAGCGTACCTTCAGGGTCCAAAACATTAAAGAGGTAGAGCCTGGGATCACTGATACGGTACTGTACAATCCATTCTACCTCAGCAGCATTGAGGTCTCCTGTCACCATACTTTTTTCACGGTCACGGGTACGGGGCTCAGAAAACTGGTTGTTGTTGCTCGCACCAAGGGTGGCAAACCCGAACTCTTGCTTGAGCTGCCTACGCACGGGAAGGACATATACCTTATCAATCCCATAGGGAGCCTTGAAACGAAGACCGGGCTCGACTGTCTTCAGATACTTTCCAAAACGAAGGACAACACCCTGTGACTCAGCCTGTACGGTGTAGGTGGATGTAATTGCACCGCTAACTACCGCAATGCCAATGATGACCCACAGAATTAGTCCATTCCGGACAAATTCAGGGATACGAATTTCAATAGGTTCATTCATAACAAAAATTAATTACAAAACAGCAGAGGAGAAGTAAGGTCAATGACGGACGGCGTGAAACAATAAAAGGATTATTCGATTTCATATTTCTGACGCATCGAATTCCTCAGTTCCTCCGCGTTGTAGGAAAATCCACTTTCCGGTTCAGTATTCAGTAGGCGTATAGTCTTAGTGACAAAGGCGATATCATTCAAAAACGGATCATCCATGTGATAGTGCCGGTGAAAAGGATATGCGGAGGGCATCTGATTAATCGAGGAACCGGATTCTGAGTCAACCACTTGAAAATATGAATTGCCGGATTTTAAGGTTACCTCCGCACAGCGTAACAGACAAAGATCACCAGTGATGGGATGATCCCCCCCCTTGAAAGTCACCCGCCTGACATCATTGCTTACTTTGGTTTCAGAATAATAGCCAGGACCATAAATACTCCCCGCACCGCAACCGGTAAAAAGTAAGCACAAAGTAATTATGGGAAGGAAAATGAAGGTCTTGGCCATAAACCTTTCCTAGTTTAAACCCTTGGCTCAGACAAACGAAAGAAATCTGCTCATGAAGCTTCCCGCTTGGCTTCCCGTTTACGGGTGGTGAAATCAAGAATGCGTTTGCGCAGGCGAATGAGCTTTGGAGTAACCTCAACAAGTTCGTCTGGTCCGACATATTCAATGGCTCGTTCCAAGGAAAAGCGGATCGGTGGAGTAAGAGCTTCTGATTTATCACTTCCAGCAGCCCTGTGATTGGTCACATGCTTGGCCTTGGTTGGATTAACAGGTAGGTCCTCCGACCTTGGGTTTTCCCCTACAATCATACCTTCATACACTTCCTCTCCTGCCCCAATGAACAATTTCCCACGGGTTTCAATATTACGCAAAGCGTAGGTCATTGACTCTCCCTTCTCCATTGATACCAGTGTTCCGGTTTGACGGGTACGAATCTCTCCGGTTACTGGACGGTATTCGAGAAATAAGTGGGAAAGTATCCCCTGTCCGCTGGTGAGGTTAAGTACCTCAAACTCCAGTCCGATTAGCCCACGAGTGGGGATAATTGCCTGCAGGCGGGTCCATCCATTCGATGCCGACATATCCTCAACCTGCCCTTTACGATTTGCCACTGCCTGCATGCATCCGCCCAGGCAGTCATCCGGGACTTCCAAGTAGAGCGTTTCGTACGGCTCGTGCTGTCGTCCATCAATTTCCTTACGGATTACAGAAGGACGGCTAACCAGTACCTCAAATCCTTCCCGCCTCATCGTTTCCACCAAAACTGCTACCTGCATTGCCCCCCTAGCACTCACTTTAAATTCGGTGGATTCACTCCCATCCTCCACTTTGATCGATACATTGGTACGGGCTTCACGGAATAACCGTTCGCGGATTTCACGGGATGTAACCCGGTCTCCATCCCTACCAGCTAAAGGACCATCATTTACCGAAAAGGACATCATTACCGTTGGAGGATCGATCTGCACGAAAGGCAAAGCTTGGCTCTCGGCTGTACTGGAGAGAGTTTCCCCGATGTCAACCTCTTCAAACCCGGACACTCCAATAATATTGCCTGCCACACCCTCTGCCAAATCCTGAGTGGAGAGTGCACTGTACTCAAATACCTTGGTTACCTTGGCACGGGGGGAAACCCCATTTTCACCGAGCCGCCAAACGGGATCCCCCGCTTTCACCTTTCCCGACAGCACCTTGCCCACTGCGATCCGTCCCACATAGTCGGACCAGTCAACATTGCTCACCAGCATCCGGAAGTTTGGATCATCCTCAATTACTGGTGGTGGAACCCGGTCCACGATCGCCTGAAAGAGAGGGATCATGTCTTTTCCCTCATCCTCCAAGGACGCCTTTGCAAATCCTTCCTTGGCACTTCCAAATAGAAATGGTGCATTAAATTGTTCGTCGGATGCTTCCAATTCCAAAAATAGTTCCAACACCAAATCCTGCATTTTGGCTGGCTGTGCATTGGGACGATCGATCTTGTTTACAAACACCACTGGTAACAAGCCGGCCGCGAGTGCCTTCTGTAAGACAAAGCGAGTCTGAGCCTGTGGTCCCTCATGGGAATCAACCACCAGCATCACACCGTCCACCATTTTCATCACCCGCTCAACCTCACCGCCAAAATCGGCATGACCCGGAGTGTCCACCACATTGATCAAATAATTCTTCCAGCGAACCGAGGTGTTTTTTGCTTTT